>CAYQUF010000086.1:0-19958 GCA_964420595.1 uncultured bacterium | reverse complement strand
CGAGTTGGAGATGTTGGTTATGTTGGCAGAGTTGGTAAAACTGTTCGTCTGTGAGTTTGAGGGTTGGGTCGAGTTGTAAGGCGATCGCATTCATTTCAAATCTCCTTTGATTGTTAGCAGAAATTGCGCTATGGAGATTGCCAAATGAAATCTAAATTTAAAATAAATCCCGGTAATACAGCTTCTCCAGAGAGCGTTGTTGGGTTTTTCAAAATTTCGACTTCTCGGTTCGGTCGATAAATTTCGACAGTTTGATTTTGACGATTAATCAACCAACCGAGACGAGTGCCATTGTCAATATATTCTGTCATTTTATCCCGCGTCAGGGTTAAACTATCGCTCGGCGACATTAACTCGACAACAAAATCGGGAGATAGGGGTAAAAATTGCGATCGCTCCTCTGGCGTCAGCGCATTCCATTTGTCTAAAGGAATCCACGCCGCATCGGGCGATCGATCCGCGCCATTGGGCAATTTAAATCCACCCGAGGAATCGAACACTTTACCCAGTTGCGTGTCCTGATTCCAAATCCACAAGCGAGCAATTAATCCAGCATTGCAATTACTGGTTTCTCCACCCGTTGGGGGCATAATCATTAACTCTCCCGTGGCGTTGCGTTCGAGTCGCAGGTGTTCGTTATGCTGACAGAGTTGATAAAACTGTTCGTCGGTTAATTTGAGGATCGAGTCGATTTGTAAAGCGATCGCATTCATCTCCACTTTCCCTCCAAAACTCGCTCAATTGCCATATTTTTCTCCTCATCTCCATTCCCTTTCCAAAAAAAAAGAGACGCGATCGCTCGCGCCTCCATCCTAACTAAATTGAACCAGATCCTAGCGATCGCCTATTCGATGCCTTCAATCCGGTCTTCCACCTCTTGATACAACTCCCGCAGGCGATCCAGATTGGTTTCGCTCGTATCCCAATAGCCGCGACCGTTGGCTTCGAGTAACGTCGTCACCATCTTGCGGAACGAATTGGGGTTGAGGTTCATCAGGCGTTTTTGCATCGCCTCGTCCTTAATAAAGGTTTCGTTAGTTTCCTCGTACACCCAATTGTCCACCGCACCGGAGGTCGCCGACCAGCCGACCGTATTGACCAATCGCTTCGACAGCTCCCGCACGCCTTCATAGCCGTGGGATAGCATTCCCTCGTACCACTTGGGATTGAGCATTTTCGTGCGCGCGTCCAAGCGAACCGTTTCCGAGAGCGTCCGCACCTGAGCATTCGCCGTGGTGGTATCGGCGATGTAAGACGCCGGCTTCTTACCGTCCCCGCGCAACTTCGACACGACCTTGGTGGGGTCGGAATCGAAATAGTGGGACACGTCCGTCAGGCTAATTTCGGAAGAATCCAGGTTTTGGAACGTCGCATCCGCCGTCTTCAGGGACGACTCGAAAATCTTGCGGTTCTGTTCGCTGGTTCCGGGATTGTCCGAGGTATAAGCAAACGACTTGCGCTTCAGGTACATCTCCTGCAACTCGGCTTCGTCTTCCCAAGTGCTGTTTTCCACCGCCAAGTTGATGTTGGAAGCGTAGGAACCAGACGCATTGGAGAACACCCGCGTCGCCGCTTGGCGCAGGTTGACCCCCATTTCCTCGGCTTGCTGCATGGCGTGCTTGCGCACGAAGTTCATCTCGGCGGGTTCGTCTGCTTCGGCAGCCATTTTCACGGCGCGGTCGAGCAAGTTCATCTGGTTGATAAACAGGTCGCGGAACACGCCGGAACAGTTAATCACTACATCAATGCGGGGGCGTCCCAATTCTTCCAGGGAAATTAGTTCCAGTTTGTTCACCCGTCCGAGGGCGTCAGGAACCGGTTTAACTCCCACCATCCACATGACTTGTGCCAGGGATTCGCCGTAGGTCTTGATGTTGTCGGTTCCCCACAGCACGCAGGCGATGGTTTCGGGGTAATTCCCGCCATTATCGAGCCGTTGCCGTTCGATCAGCCGTTCGACCACCACTTTCGCCGCTTTCACCGCCGCTGTCGTCGGAATCGACTGCGGGTCGAGGGCGTGCATATTTTTGCCCGTGGGCAGCACGTTGGGGTTGCGGATGGGATCGCCACCGGGTCCGGGGGTGATGTACTCGCCTTCAAGACCGCGCAGGAGCGCTCCGAGTTCGTTGTCGGCGCACACTTGCTGCAAGCAGAATTCGAGATATTCGAACAGCGGTTTGATCGCCTCGGCATCGACATTGCAGTATCCCGCATCGATCAGGGCTTCGATCCAGGGGTTGCGCTTGCGCATGTTGAAGAAATTCAACCCCGAGACTTTGGACACGCGACCGTCGGCGTCGGTTTGCTCTTTCACTAACGCTGCAACCGCCTTGCGAGTGGCTTCGGTGATGTCTTGCAGCAGTTGCACGTCTTCGAGGACGCCGCGATCGTTATTTTGATAGATCTCCTGGATGTCGCGATCGATGCTCTCGGCGATGATTTGCGGCAGGGAGCGAATGCCTTCCTCTTCGCGCTCTAAGCTGGCAATATTGACCAAAGTGGCGATCGCTTCTTCAGAGGTCGGCGGTTTGCCAATCACGTGCAAGCCGCAGGGGAGCAGCCGCGACTCGATTTCCATCAGCTTGCAGTACACCTTACCCACCAGGCTATCCCGCTGTTCGGGACTCATCTCGGCGGCGTCCATCTCGGGGATCTCGATGTCTTTGTCGAGATTGACCATGCGGCACTGTTCCATAATCGTGTTGACGATGGGAACGCCCCGTCCGGTGTCTTTCAGGGTTTGGTAGGAACCGATGATGTCGTTTAACTCCTGCAATCCCTTGTACAGACCCGCATTTTCAGCCGGAGGGGTCAGGTAGCTGATGGTTTCGGCATAGCTGCGCCGCTTGGCGATGGTGGCTTCGCTGGGGTTGTTGGCGGCGTAGTAATAGATGTTGGGGGTGTGACCGATGAGGTTGTCGGGATAGCACGCCCCAGACATTCCGATTTGCTTTCCGGGCATGAATTCCAGGGAACCGTGGGTGCCGAAGTGCAGCACTGCATCCGCGCCCCAGATGTGCTCTAAATAGGTGTAGTAGGCGGCAAAACCGTGGTGGGGACTTGCCGAGTGGGAGAACAGCAACCGCATCGGATCGCCTTCGTAGCCGAAGGTGGGTTGCACGCCGATAAACACGTTGCCGAAGTCTTTGCCGTAAATTAGCAGGTTTTGTCCGTCGCTATTGAGGTGTCCCGGCGGCGGTCCCCAGTTTTCGTGCAGCCGTTCGGCGTAGGGGGTCAGCCGTTCGTACTCGGGAACGGACATCCGATACTGGATGTTGAGTTCGGGGCTGGCGTATTGGGCGCTGGCGTCGTGGATCACCGCTTCCATCAACGCTTGGGGCGATTCGGGCAGGTCTTCGATGTCGTAGCCGTTGTGTTTGAGGGCTTGCATGACTTCGTAGATGCTGCCGAATACGTCGAGGTAAGCCGCAGTTCCGACGTTGCCTTTATCGGGGGGGAAGCTGAAGATGGTGATGGCGATCTTTTTGTCGAGTTTGGGCTTGCGCCGCAGTTGCGACCATTTCAGCGCCCGTTGGGCGACGGCTTCGATCCGATCTTGCAGGGCGATCGCTTTTCCGGTGGCACCATCGCGTCCGGAGAGAATAATTGGCTCGATCGCGCCGTCGAGTTCGGGAATGGCGATTTGCAGCGCCACTTGGATCGGGTGCAGTCCCAGTTCGCTGTCTTCCCATTCTTCGGTGGTTTGGAACACCAACGGGAGCGCCACCATGTAGGGACGGTTCAGCCGCTTCAGGGATTCGACGGCTTTGGGATGGTCCTGACGCGCCGGTCCGCCCACCAGGGCAAATCCGGTGAGGGAGACGACGGTATCGACCAGGGGCAAGGGTTCGACGCCTTTGGCACCGACATCCCAGAAGTAGGTATCGACGGGTTTGGAAAAGTCCAGTCCGCCCGAAAAGATCGGGATAACTCTCGCGCCTCGGGCTTCGAGTTCTTGAATGGTGGCGACGTAGTGGGCGTCGTCGCCGGTGACCAGGTGGGTACGCTGCAAGACCAAGCCGACGCAGGGGGCGAGGGGATCTTTGAGATCTTCGGGAATGTCGGGGCGGTTGTTGTACCAGGTGAGGTATTCTTTGACATCCTCGAACATTTTCGGGGCGAGGGGATGCCAGATGCCCATGTCGGGGTAGACGACGGGATCGCGGTATTGCAGGGATTTGTTGCGATCGCCTTCTTGTTTGAAGACGTATTTGTCCGCCAGCATCAGCAGGAAGTTTTCCAGGTTCTCCGACGACCCGCCCAGCCAATACTGGAAGCTGAGCATGAAGTTGCGCGCGTCCTGCGCTTTGTCCATGGGGAGGTATTTCAGGACTTTGGGCAGGGTTTGCAGCAGCTTCAGCATCCCGTCTTGGAACGAGGAGCCGGATTTTTCTTTGCGCTTGCGCATGAATTGGGCGACGGCGCTTTTGCTCTGACCCAGTTGCGCCATGGAGAAGCTGCCCATTTTGTTGAGGCGCATCACTTCGGGCATGGAGGGGAAGACCACGGCGACATCGAGGCGATCGCGCACGGGTTGTACCGCCGCCACCACTTTATCGGCGAGTTCTTCGATGAAGATCAGCGAGGCAATAAAGACGTTCGCCTCGGCAATATCGCGCTTGAAGTCTTCGTAGTTTTGCGGATCGCGCAGTTCTTCGATCAGGTAGCCGCTAATTTCAATGGCGACGTTGGGATTGTTGGCGTTAATCGAGCGAACGGCGGCTGAAAGCGCACTCTGATACTGAGCCTCTAGCACGACATAGACCACCTTGAAGGTAGAGCGACCCTTGGGATCGTCTGGGGTGATGTGGCGAATGGTGGGCTTGACGTGAGTGAACATGCAGTGTAGCTCCTTCCTAGCAAAAATGGTGGGCAAACAAATCTATACCGCTGCGGTGCCGCGAATGGTCGGGTGGCGGCAGATGAGTTCCAGGCTGGACTTGGCGTTGGTTGGGAACGCCCCACGCTATCGATCGACGAATTCAAAGTCGTACATGATTTTTTTAGCAGAAAATGCTTAGCCAGTCTTGGTTTTAGCGGTCATTCGACACAATTTGATAAAAAAATGGACTTACCTGTTAATAAAACTTAACTACATTGAGATTGTCAACTCTAATTTTATTAAAAAAATGATACAAAAATGGGATTGACAGATATGGACTCTCTGTGTATTTAGTATGCCTGAATGGAAATTTACGATCGCCTCGCTCTCGATCGCTTCTGGAGCAACCGACCGTTAAATTGGATTGTACGGATGCTGGGTTGACGAGAATCGACGCGATCGCTATCTCGCTTCCAAGTCTAGGGGGGTCTAATCCTCTGGCGACTCTAACAATCTCGATGGCACTTCCAATCCGGTTTAATTAGGAATTATTCGCAACGGTTCGATGGAAAATGCCTGTCGCGATCGGCTATTGAATGCCCAGGCTCGCACCAGATTGGCAGTTTGGGGCAGATCGCTACGGTTAAATTCTGCCTGCCAACCCACCCACGGGTCAATGGAGCGTTGCAGGGTACTGGCGATATCGCCACGGTGGAGTCGTCGATGGCTAACGGTCAACAGGATCGGCTCGTCGCGATCGTTCTGATAGGTTAGAATCACTGCATCGGCGGGTTGGTTGGTCTCGGGTAAGAACGCCCATCCTCTGGCTCGATAGCGATCGCGATCGATTTTTTCTAGAGTCTCCAGCCAGCCATACTCGCTGGGATTGGCAGGTTCGCGATCGGCAGCAATGGCGGTTACGCGATCGGTTTCGAGGAGTGGGGGATGAATGAATCCCAACTGGTTCAAATAATTGACGCGATCGAATATTTTCTGCCTGAGTTTTGGGTCTTCGCCAATCGGAATAAACTTGGAAAAAACGTGTTGGGTCAAACATTCAGTTTGAGGCGCAACATTTAATAATACCAAACACGCTTTGCCTTGCAACCGCGATAGGTGGGTTTGCGCCATGCGATCGATCGCGTAGGCGTAACTGGGAATGTATAAGACTATCAAAATGGTGGCGAGAAAGCCGAGAATGGGGCGAATCCACAATTTTGACGGCGACGGGAGGGTCTGGCGCAATCGTTCGCTGGCTAAGGCGAGTAATGGAATTAAGGCGACGAGTAAATACACCGAAACGCTGGTATATTTTGACGATAAAGATTGGTCTAAAAATCCTCCTCCCACTCGTCCGACCGTGGTCACCGCTCCGGTGAGCAGTGCGTAAGCGGCTAGGGTCAACCAAACCACCGCGCGATCGAAATAGTCGCGATCGCTTGCCTGACGAATCATATAAATGCAACAGGCGATTGATAAAGCTAAGATTGCGGTTCCGAGGGTTGCCGAAATTACCACTCGATTGTCGCTCGTCCAAGACCCCAAGGGCGATCCGAGGTAAGACAGATAATAGGCAATGGCGCGATGGGGATGCTGTAAAACGTAGGAAATCGTGGGATGGCTGACGGGTTTTTGGTAACCGGAAAAATAAATGAGAACATTGACTAGGAATGCCGAGATCCAAGCAAAAATCAAGGGACGAGATTGCTTGAGATTTTGCCAATAGCGATCGTAATAGGCAATGGGAACGGCGACGATCCAACACAGCAATCCATTGGCAAACCCGAAAGTACTAATCGTGGCTAACATTACGGCGATCGCGCACTTTTTACCTGGCGAAATCGTTCGAGTTGCAACAATTAATCCCGTACTCAAGCAAAACAGCGGAATAAAGAAAACCAACTGCATTCCCCACAACCAGTTTTCGTGTTGAATTGGAGAAAAGATTAACAGGTTACACAATAAAGCGAGGATGATAATTTTAAGGCGATCTCCCTCAAATGAGAACTGATGGAGTCGGTAGATATTAATTGCAACGACGACCGCTAGCGTCCAGATTGCAAATAATTCAGCCTTGATATTCCAGTCGGTCAGATACGCCACAATCAGAAATGCAATGCGAGAAACGACCGTTCGGCTTTCATTGTGTTGCTGCAAAAGCGTATAAGCAGATAGCTGGTTATTAAAAAAATTCTCAATAGTGACCGCAATGTTGTCCCATTGATCGCCAAAAGGAACGTTAACGCCGTAGTATCCAACCAGACCCGCCAAAGCGATAGCGGGAAGCCAGATTAAGCTGGATAGCACCGCGAACTTGAACGTTGACATGGCAATTGCGGTCGAATGATTGGAAGCGCGACCTTTCTTTATCATAAAAAATAAAAATAGTCAATCCTCGAAACGCTCGAATCTTGCCAGGTAGATCCGGGAACTCGATCCGCCAATATCGCATCCGATCTCCAGCCGTCTTGATGAAGAAGCTGGCAAACACTCAAAATGCTTGACAATCACATAACAACTATCATATATAGGTTGAACAATGTTTGCCAAAGTTTTAACGCTTCGATCGTCGAGTTCGATTAATGAAGATACGTCGATAGAGAAAATAGCTGAAATGAGTTGCGTAATTTAGATTAAATCTCTACTATGCTAGAGTTTTTCCAACATAACCGAATTATCAAATTTCTCTTAGGCGGTGGAGTTGCTGCTGCCTTTAACTTAGCCGCGATCGCGTTTTTAATCGAGGTCGTCGGATTCGATACGCCGTGGTTGCGCAACATTGCCAATGCGATCGCGATCGAACTGTCGCTAATCCTCAGCTTCTTCATCTATCGAACATGGGTGTGGTCGAGTGGCGTGTGGTCGGCGCGCGAGATCTTGCTGCGACAACTGCCACTGTATCATTTTTCGGCAGGAGCGGCGATCCTGCTGCGGGTTTTTGCAATTTTCCCCTTTCTGGATTGGTTGGGATTGAATTACGGTGCCAACACCCTTATTGGCGTGTTAGTCAGTGCTTCGATTAACTATACCATTAGCGATCGCCTCGTCTTTCGCAACCGTCAAAATCGTTCGACCGAACTTTATCCACCCGAAGGACTATCGCCAAGTTTTCCGGATCGTTCCATCTCCCAACCGACAACGCCACGCCACTATTGCGACGAGTTTCTCCTATCGCTGGTCATTCCAGCACACAATGAAGAAGGCTGTCTCGAACCCACCGTTAATGCCATTTGCGAGTGCTTGGACGCGCATCGCATCAATTATGAAATCGTCGTCGTCAACGATGGAAGTCGCGATCGCACTGAAGCCATCCTTCAAGATTTGAGCCATCACAATCCTCGACTGAATTACATCGATAATTACTATCCCAACGGGTTTGGGTTTGCCATCCGCTGCGGTTTAGAAAACTTCCAAGGCGATGCAGTCGCGATCGTGATGGCAGATGGTTCCGATCGCCCGATCGATATTGTTCGTTATTACGACAAACTTCGAGAAGGCTACGATTGCGTGTTTGGATCGCGATTTATTCGAGGTGGTAAGGTTATCGATTACCCAGCTCACAAGCTCGTTATCAACCGGTTGGCAAATTGGTTTGTCAAAGTTCTGTTCAATATTTCGTGTAACGATACCACGAATGCTTTTAAAGCCTATCGGCGCGAAACCATTGAAGGAATTTCGCCACTGCTATCCCATCACTTCAATCTCACCGTGGAAATGCCGCTCAAGGCGATCGTGCGAGGCTATTCCTGTATAGTCATTCCCATTACTTGGTCAAATCGCAAAGCCGGAGTTTCTAAGCTAAAAATCCGCGAAATGGGAAGTCGCTATCTGTTTATTGTCTTGTATTTGTTTTTAGAAAAGTGGCTATCTCGCGGCGATTACGTCCGCAAAGATAGCTTTCAAATGACCGTCGAACGCGCCAAAAAAGTTCTCACTCGATAAGCGATCGCGTTACAGGGGCATCCATGAATTATAATCAAATACTAATTACAGGTGGAGCGGGATTTGTTGGCAGCGCGATCGCGCTTGGCTTCAAACAACGCTATCCCGAAGTACGAGTAACTGCACTGGATAACTTGCGACGGCGCGGATCGGAATTAAATTTACCGCGATTTCGAGAGGCTGGAATTGAATTCGTTCACGGCGACATCCGCAATCCTGAAGATTTAGATCCCCACACACTGCAACCCGATCTCATTATTGAATGTTCCGCCGAACCGTCAGTGTTAGCGGGATATCATTCTCCAGGTTACGTTTTGCAAACCAATCTGGTCGGAACGATTAATTGTTTGGAACTAGCGCGCCAAACCCAATCTGATTTTCTCTTTCTCTCCACCAGTCGCGTCTATCCAATTGCACTGCTAACTCGTTTGAATTACACGGAAACCGAAACCCGCTTTCAACTGGACGAGCAAGTCATTTCTGGTGCGTCTTCTGAGGGAATTGCTGAAGATTTTCCTCTAGACGGCGCGCGATCGTTATACGGAAGTACCAAACTTTCTTCCGAACTGTTAATTACCGAATATGCTGCTGCTTACGGCTTGCGAACGTTAATTAATCGCTGCGGCGCGATCGCCGGTCCCTGGCAAATGGGAAAGGTAGATCAAGGCGTATTTGCGTTGTGGATGCTGGCGCATCATTTTAAGAAATCGCTGAAATATATCGGATTTGGAGGAAGCGGAAAACAGGTGCGAGATTTTCTCCATATCGAAGATTTAGTCGAGTTGATTCTGCTGCAATTGCAACAACTCGATACCTTAAGCGGTCAGACTTTTAATGTGGGAGGTGGAGTCGAGAATTCGCTGTCGTTGCTCGAAACCACTCAACTATGTCGGGAAATTACTGGAAACGAAATTGCGATCGCGCCAGAGCCAGAAAACCGTCCTGGCGATATTCCAATTTTTATCACCGATGCGAGTAAAGTGAAAGCAGCAACGGGATGGCTTCCAAAATTAGATGCTAAAACGATACTTGCAGATCTTGACAAATGGATCGATCGATATCACGATAGTCTTTGCTTTTAAATTTAATTTATTCTAATTAAGTAATGACAAAATTAAAAAATAATTTGAATTTTTTAAAAACAATCGCTTGTTGGGGACAGGCATTTTTCTTGATTTATTGTTTTATTGTATTTTTCAGAAATGAAACTGAGACTTGGTGGCTTAATGCCGGGATAGATCCTTCTTGGCAATATGCAATTAGTAAAGCAGCTCTAGAAGGTTTTCACTTTGGCACCGACATAATATTTACTTTTGGTGCTTTAGGTTATTTAGTGAGTGGTTCTGCTCTAGAAGAAAATTTTTACGAAATATTTAATTTTAGGTTATTAATTCATATATTATTTTTTGGTATTTTTATCTGGAAATTAATATATACTGAATCAAAATGGAAAAAACTAATTTGGTTAATCACTCTTCTTGTTGGCTTTTCGATCGAGCTACGCACAGAATACAAACTTGTTTTTATATTTGCCATTTTGTTATCGTCTGATATTCTCGAAAAACGCAGCCGAGCCAGAATCCTATCACCTATTTTAGGAATAACTTCAGGAATAGGAATTCTGACTAAATTTACTTTAGGAATTTATCTTTTCGGATCTATATTTTTGTATTTATTAGGTAAATCTTTTTTAGCGATTAAATATAAGAACTGGTTAGCCCTTAGAGATTATTGTACTAATTTAATCCAATTCATATTAGTTGCAACTTCAATAACTTTCTTGTTTAGTACTCCTGAATTTTATAAAAACCTACAAGAATTAATATATTTAAATATAGGCGCTATTATTGCAATTGTGCTTTATCGTTCAATCCAAAGATATTTCCAAAATAATCCGGTCGATACTGCAATTTTATCCTGGAATTGGCAAACCGAGATAGTATTTTATGGAATTTATAGTTTTGGCTTAGTATCAGTTTTATTAAAACATCCAACACTTTTAAAATTTATCAAAGGCTCCTTAGAAATATCATCTGGCTATTCTAGTGCCATGACTTTAGTGGGATCTCATCTAGAACTAGCTCTTGGTATTATCAACTTAATCTTCATTTTTGGCTTGCTCGTCTATTTTAATGTTAAAAACATCAATAATCTCCCGTGGACGCTTAGCTTTATGTTAATTATATGGTTGAGCTTTAAGCATGGTTTTGTTCGACAGGACGGACATATATTATTTTTTTTAAATGTTGCTTTATTTTTATCGACTATTCTCATTTTAAACGCCATCGATCGCATTTCGTTGCGATCCAGTTTATTCATTTATTGTTGTGTTGTAACTTTTACGTTAGCTCACTATATATTTCCGTCGCCATTTGGCAATCCAATATACTTTGAAAGTATCGCGAAAACATTGAGTCCCGGTCGAGTCATTCGAATGGCAGATCGCACGATCGACCCAGATCGATGGCTCGATCTCATTCGTCAAAATCACCAAAAATTTATAGCTCGTTTAGAATTACCGCAGAATCTTCGCGACAAAATCGCAGATAGCTCGGTCGATATTATTCCTTGGGAAATTTCATTAGTAGCAGGCAATTCATTAAATTGGCATCCCAGACCGATTTTTCAATCTTATAGTGCTTATACAAGCTGGCTCGATATTCAAAATTTAAATAGCTTTCAAAATAGTCCACCTCAATATATTTTGTATAATTTTGTGTCGATCGATCGCAAACATCCTTTCTTTTTTGAACCTGCAACGTTCTATGAATATTTCTGCAACTATAAACCGGTCACTAGTGGATTTGAGAACGTCGATATCGGATCAATTCAAGATTTGATTTTATTAGAACGTAGAGATGCAAATATTTGCTTGCCAGCTTTTCAGGAAAAACATTTAACTGTAAATTGGAATGATACAGTTATTTTAGATAAGGGGTCGCTACAGCGAGCTAAAGTTGACATTCACTACTCTTTATTAGGTAAATTATATAAACTTTTATTTCGCGCAGCTCCAGTCATGATTGATGTAGAGTATTCCAATCATGACCAACACCAATATAGAATTTCTCCAGATAACGCTAAAAATGGTTTAGCGATCAGTCCTTTACCGAGAAATACACCTGAAGTTATTGCAATGTTTCAGGGAGACCTTTCTTTATCCGTTCATTCATTTTCACTGAGTACAAGCAATCAAATGCTATACAACCCTCAAATTCAAATTGAACTGGTTTCAAGTCGGGTCAAACAATCTAGTTAAGTGAAGCAACACTAATATATAAAATAACAATGACAAAGAATATCAAGGAAAATAGAAATCTAATTATCAATACGATAGAAATTTTGTTGTACTGTGTTCCCGTTCTCTCTGCGGTCTGGTTGGTCAGTCAATTCGGAGTCAACGTTCCCTTTATGGATCAATGGGGATTAGTTGGTTTTTATCAAAAAGTTGCAACAGGCGAAGTTGACTTTCAGGACTTCTTCCGACAGCACAACGAACATCGCCTTTTATTTTCCAAGTTGATATTCATCATTTTTAGCTTTTTAACCAATTGGAATATCAAACTAGAAATGTATTTTAGCATCGTTTTAGTTGTTGCTACATTTGTGTTGATCTATTGGATTTCACAAACTAATAGTTCTCGCGATCGCATTTTATTTAAAGTCTTAAATCTAACGGTCTGTTTGTTTCTATTTTCCTGGGTGCAGTTAGCCAATTGGCTGTTTGGCATCCAACTCATGTGGTTTTTGATTAGTTTGTGTGTTGTCGGAGCCATTTTTTGCCTGCACGTTCTAGAAATTAGAGTCTCTTTGAGAATATTATTGTCGGCAATACTGTGCGCGATCGCGAGTTTTTCTTCTGCTCACGGCGTCTTAAGTTGGATCGCGTTGATTCCTTCAGTGATAAAGTTGCCGGGAACTCGCAAGCAAATGCAATGGAGGCTCGCACTTTGGTTGGGTTTATTTTTGCTAGTTGGCTGTATTTATAGTATTGGATACCGTTCGATTTCAAGTCATCCAACTGTAGATTTTATCTTGCAAGAACCTATAACCAGTTTGCGTTATTTTTTAACTTTATTTTATTCGCCATTGCGCGGATTCGACTTATCTGAAAGCCTGGGAAGAGAAATTGTTGGTGGAATTGTTGTTATCGGATTTCTACTCGCCAATTTTTATGATATCAAGCACGATCGGTCTGAGATTGCTTCTCGCCTTTCGCCTTGGATTTCGCTGGCATGGTATGCCATCATTTTAGGTGGAGTCATTACTGTCGGCCGAGCTGGATTTGGTGTTGATAGTGCCTTAGCGTCTAGATACGTCAATTTCATGACGCTAGCAATTGTGGCGTTGCTTCAAATTTTATATCTATTGGCATCGCAGCCGTCTTACTGGAAAGGTTACGTATCGCGTTTTGCGGTCGGAACTTTAGCGGTTGTCCTCTCGATTAATGTGATATCGGGATCTTTCCAAATGCTTCCGTTTGCTCGATGGGTGTTTTTGCACCGCCAAAGTAGCAAAACTTGCGTGGAGGTGATTCGCTATCTCGATCCGACCATCGAACGCTTTCAGGATAACTGTATATCGACGCTATTTCCCGATTTTAAAATCTTAAAAAAGAAAGCTTTAATCCTCGATCGCATTGGATTTCGAGAGATTCCCGACGATTTGGAATTTAGATCGAATCCGGATCGGGAGTATGGCAAACTGAATTATTTGTCTAAAGATTCGACGCCCTTACAACTGAGCGAAGGGGAGACACTTCTATTATACGGATGGGCATTGTTACCGGAACAACAGGAACGACCCCATACCGTCTTGTTTACCTATAGCGATCGCCCGCGTTTTTTCGCCAATGCGCCAATCAATCAAGATAAACCAGAAATTGCGAAAAAGCAACACGCCAAAACTTCACAAATTGGCTGGCAACTTGAAGTTTCACCAAAGCGATTACCCGAGAGGACGACCAAAATTAAAGCTTGGGTCTATAATCGTGACAAACAAGCATTCTTTCAATTGAAAGGCGAAGTTAAATTAGAAGTTTTATCTACAGAGGACGTAAATCCATGAGCGTAGTACTGATTACTGGCTCGGCTGGCTTGATTGGCTCGGAAGCGGCATTGTATTTTGGCAAGCTCGGTTTGGAAGTTGTCGGACTCGATAACGATATGCGTAAGGTCTTCTTTGGCGAAGAAGCATCGACGGCTTGGAATGTGAAGCGGTTGCAAGAGGAGTTAGGACAAAACTATCACCATCAAGTCTTAGACATTCGCGATCGCGCGGCAGTTTCCCGCTTGTTCCAGCAATACGGCGCAAACATTAAATTGATTATTCACACCGCCGCACAACCCTCCCACGATTGGGCGGCGAAAGAGCCATTTACTGACTTCGATATTAACGCCGTCGGAACCCTCAATCTCCTCGAAGCCACCCGCCAACATTGTCCCGACGCGCCATTTATTTTTACCTCGACCAATAAAGTCTACGGCGACACGCCCAACTCGTTACCGTTGGTCGAACAAGAAACCCGATACGAACTCGATCGCGATCATCCCTATTACAACGGCATTCGGGAAGATATGAGCATCGATAATTGCTTGCACAGTATCTTCGGCGCGTCCAAAGTCGCCGCTGACGTGATGGTGCAAGAATACGGTCGCTATTTCCAAATGCCGACCTCGTGTTTTCGCGGCGGAACGTTGACAGGACCGCGACATTCAGCCGCTCAATTGCACGGTTTCCTTGCCTATGTCATGCGGTGTGCCATGACGGGAACGCCTTACACTATTTTTGGCTATAAAGGTAAGCAAGTGCGGGATGCAATTCACAGTAAAGACTTAATTCGTGCGTTTCACGAAGTGTTTAAAAATCCCCGAGTTGCCGAAACTTATAACATCGGTGGCGGGCGGTTTAGCAATGCATCGGTTCTCGAAGCAATTTATAAAAGTCAAGACATTGTTGGGGAGCAAATGCAATACTCTTACAGCGATCGCAATCGAGTTGGCGACCATATTTGGTGGATCGGCAATAACGCTAAATTCGAGTCGCACTATCCCGACTGGAAAATGGAATTTAATGTTGATGATATTCTCAATCAAATTTACGAAATTAACCGCGATCGCTGGGTGCGAAAGTAAGTGTATTGGCAGTCTCGATCTTCCAGTTAAGTTCTCTGTCTGTATGGGGGAAATGCTACGATTAAGTCTATGCAGGCAGTCGATATCTTAATCCTTTCCAACGGACCGGGGGAATTGGCAACGTGGGTGCGACCGGTGGTGAAGGCGTTGCGGCAACACCTAGATCGCGATCGCGCCCGGATTTCCGTCGTCCTCTCCCCCTGTCCCCACGCTAGCGGTCGGGAAGCCGCCATCGCTCTTTCCTACCCAGGCGTCGATCGGGTGCAAGCTCCCGAACATTTTTGGTCGTTTTTGTGGCAGGGCAACACTGCCGACCACTGGGATTGGCGAGAGCGGGGCGTCGTATTATTCCTCGGCGGCGATCAAATTTTCCCCGTCATCATTGGCAAGCGACTGGGCTATCGCACCGTGGTTTACGCCGAATGGCAAGCTCGGTGGTATCGCTGGATCGATCGCTTTGGCGTGATGAAACCAGAACTGATTGACAAAGTTCCTCCCAAATACGCCCGCAAGCTGACCGTCGTCGGAGATTTGATGGCAGAAGTGGGACAAGAAGCCGCCACCGAGACAGCAGATTTGGAACTGGTGGGGATTTTACCCGGATCGAAACCGGCGAAGTTGGCGCAGGGAGTGCCTTTAGGGTTAGCCATTGCCGAGGGGATCGCACGGGAGCGATCGCAAACTCGGTTTATGATTCCCGTGGCGCCGACGTTGGATTTAGACACCCTGGCTCAATTTGCCGATCCCGAGTCTAACCCTTTAATTCGCAAGGTGGGGTGGACTGCGGCTCGCTTGCACCGCAATCCCGAGGGAATCGGGGACGACCGACTGGCTCGCTGTCCCTATCTCGAAACGGCTAGCGGCACGCGCGTTGCCCTGTGGACGCCGTTTCCCGCCTACGAGTTGCTGTCCCAATGCCGCCTGTGCTTGACCACCGTGGGGGCGAATACGGCTGAATTGGGTTCCCTCGCGGTGCCGATGTTGGTATTGCTGCCCACCCAGCAGTTAGACGCCATGCGAGCGTGGGACGGGTTGCCGGGATTGCTGGCGAATTTACCGGGAGTCGGGTCAGCGTGGGCAAAAGCGATCAATTGGCTGGTACTGCGTCAGGGGAAGCGATTTGCCTGGCCCAATATTTGGGCAAACCAGCAGGTCGTGCCAGAATTGGTAGGGAAGCTCGATCCGGCTGAGATCGCTGAGATGGCGATGGAATGGTTGGAGCATCCGGAACAGTTGGCGCAAGTGCGCGATCGCCTGCGTCAAGTGCGAGGTCAACCCGGCGCCGCCAGTCGGCTGGCTCGATTGGCGATCGAACAACTCGATTAAGGTAGGTTACATGAAATTCGGAATTATTTTTACCCTATTGTTGGCGTTGGCGATCGCGATCGCGCCTCCGATGTTGGCAGACGTTGCGACCTCGGAACCCACCTCTGAAGTTGTCGCCTCAGAAGAACCGATTCAAACCTATTATTTATCGGTGTTGAAAGAAACGGCAGAGCAAACGCTCAAATTCGAACCGCCCGCCACGCAAATTGTGGTGCGTTTGAATTCTGGCGACACGACCGTTCGCTGCGGCGACAAAAGGCAATCTTACCACTGCGCTCCGGGCAAACCGCTCGCGATCGGTTACGGCGAAGAGACTCCGATTGAGAAATTTTGGGTTCAAAATCCCGAGCATAAGAATTTTAGGTTGAAAATTGACGTTTATTCGGTTTACAATCCACCGGAAGAATCAATTCAGTCCGATCGACTCTCTGACTCTGCCTCGACTGCTACTGATGCCGATGCGAACATACCATGAACTTTGACCTGACTCCCCAACAATTTAAGAAACTGCAACGATTGTTCGATTTGGGCGTCAATCGTGCCAGTACGATGCTCAACTATTTGACGGAATTGCCGGTCGATTCGACCATGTCGCCGATTGAGTTAATCTCGCCGGAACAACTGAAGCAAAAGTTGCGCGATCGCTTGGCTGGCGATTGGGCGGTGGCGATGGAACTCTCGTATCAAGGAGACTTTGAAGGGGTAGCGCAGTTAGTATTTCCGCCCCAAACTTCGGCAGTTTTAATCGATGCGATCGCCGTTGAAGAACGCCGCCAGCTCGATCGCGAGGCAATTCGATCCAGAACGCTCAGCGAAGTAGGCAATATTTATTTTAATGGCTTGATGGGATCGTTGAATAACGTCACCGAGCGGGGGATTACCTACATGGCTCCCAGCTATCGCGAGGGGACGGCGGATCGATTGCTGTCGTCAGACAAGACCGGACCGACTTCGGTGGCAATTTACGGAACCACTGATTTTCAAATCGAACCGCTGTTGGTCGAAGGCGATATCATTATCTTTTTTACGATTTATAAGTTCGAGACTTTGATGGCAAAGTTGGAGAAAATCACGGGGTAGGCACTAGAGCAATTCTTAGAGATGTGCGGTAAACCTCGGTTGAGGAAGGCAACAGCTTATCTGGGAAACGTCCCTCATCCAAGGCAGAAAATGCTCCAGTTGCCTAT
This sequence comes from uncultured bacterium, assembly GCA_964420595.1. GTDB lineage: Bacteria > Cyanobacteriota > Cyanobacteriia > Cyanobacteriales > Geitlerinemataceae > CAYQUF01. The sequence goes on along the minus strand of CAYQUF010000086.1, from coordinate 2,547 downwards.
TGGTGAATGGCGATAAACTTGGTAATGGCATCTTTCACGGGTAATTCGACTCCCTGAAAAGCGATCGTCCCTCGTTCTAAAAATGCCTCCGTTGCCTCAAGCAAATTGCGGAGATTGTCTTGAGAGGCATTATCCATGGCTTCGTCAATGGCTTTTCCCGTCAATGGGTTCACTCCCGTATCGCGATTGTTGAGTTCGAACTGGAGGCGCAGGTAATTACCTCCATCGGCGCGTTCGAGAACTTGTCGCGCCACGTAATCGTAAATGTCTGAAGGCGCATCCATCAACACGCTGGGAATTCGCAACGCCCACTGGCTCAATCCCCATCCCTCGGCTTCTTCCAGCGGTATCGGTTTGGCAACGTCCCCCGTCCCGATAGAAAATACGTTAATTTCGTCCAAAGCGTGACCCAATCGAATGGCTGCGGCGATCGCGCAAGCAACGGGATTGTGAGCGGCGACGCCTCCGTCGATGGTCGAATAAATCGCATTTCCACTCGTCAATTTGTAAGCGGGAAAAAAGGTGGGTGCCGAAGATGATGCCACGCAAATTTGCCACAGGGGAAGGTCGGCGTACCATCGATCGTGCCGCCAGTTTTTAAAGATTAGCGGCGTATGGCTTATCGTATCGTAACTGGTGATTAACAAATGCGGGCGATCGATATCCGAAAGGCGAGCCAGATCTCCCCTTTCGCCGACCAAATGTTTCTTTAAGACTTCAATTAAACCGCTATGGGAAAATTTAGGCGCAGATAGACCGTATTTAAGAATTAACGGCCATCGTTGCAGCGAACGAAACGTGCGATAGGGAAAAATCGTTTCGCCTTCGTGAATGTAGACTTGAATTAAGTCTTCGCTGGTTCGACCCAAAGCGAGGGCAGCAGCGACGATCGAGCCGGTGGAGGTTCCGGCAATCAGATCGAAGTAATCTCGCAGCGACCGATCGGTCTGTTCGGCAATTTGTCGCTCCACTTCTCGCAACACGTAGGAGCTGACAATACCGCGAATGCCTCCACCGTCCAAACTTAAAATGTTAAAAGCCACGATCGCCTCTCACCCCAGTTAACGTTGCTAGATTAGCAAATCTTCGCGCCAATTCAGAGCAACATTCACAATCGCAATCGAGGGACAGACGCCAAAACCAAGGCGACGCCTTATCCCTCCTGTCAACAGTCGGTAGATTAGACCTTCAGAGCGGGGCGAGTTGACTCAGCGTTACCAGTGTGCCTGCGGGCCCGTCCAGACATTGTTGACCGAACGTCCGAACACCAACGGACGATCTTCGCGTACGGCGACCGTCGATCCGCCCAAGTCTACTGCCCACAGGGGCCACTCCCGTTCGCCGATGATCCCGGCGCGAAACAGAACGCGATCGGGATAAGTCTGGCTCCACCCGAGTAAAATGGCGTTGGTGTAATGCACCCGGTTGGGGGCGAGGGTATGGGTGCGATCGCGCTGTCGATCCCACACGACGGCGTAGTCGGAGGCGTCGGAGGTGCTAAAGCGACCTTCAAATTCTCGGGCTAACACGCGATCGCCCGATTGCGACCAGGTTACGGGCATCAACACGGCAATGTTGCCCGGCATATCCGCTTCGTCGCTGTTGGAGAGGGGATTGTCTGCCAGGGGCGAAGATGCCGCGATCGTTCTGAGTTCGCCCGTCTGGAGATTTTCGACAAACAGCACGCTATTGACGCGGCTGCGAAACAGTTGCGGTTCGATCTCCATGCGAATCCGGCTGTAAGCGGCAAAATTCCCATCCGGCGAGATCAGCGACGGACTGCGGTAGTAACGCATTCCAGTCCCCTCGGTGGAACTGACTTCTCCATGAACTCCCATAATCCAATTCCACGGAATCGGATGGGGGCTATCTAACGGATCGGTCGGCACCGAGGGGTGAGTCATCTCTAGGGGATCGGTATGCGGTTGCGATTCGAGGAAGGGCGGTGCGGCAACCGTTGAAACTGGGGATTCGGCAGCCATGCCCGAGGGGGCGATCGCGCCGAGGAAACTCCACACAGCAGCCAACAGAGTGCCCGTTCGGGTGCAAAACCACCCCAAGCGGAAACATAGATCGAACATCGAGTTTGGGTTCTAGAGGGCGTTTCTAGCGTGAGGAGGAACGCCTGACGAGCTAAACCTCAATTCAGTTATAACAGGGGTGATACCCCTCAACCGGATAACGTTATTAAAATTTGCAAGGGGCGATCGCGCGGCACCCATTTCCAAGCACAAAAACGACTGGAAACTCTAACTCTAGAATCTCCAGTCGTTTATTGCCGAGTCGGGATGACAGGATTTGAACCTGCGACATCCTGCTCCCAAAGCAGGCGCGCTACCAAGCTGCGCTACATCCCGAACGCCTCCCATGATACACGAAACGGATTGCGGCTGCCAACCGATCGCTTCGGGGGGAAAGCAGTTATGAGTTATAGCAATGCGCTCTTGGCTATTTACAGATACCGTAGGGGCGAACGGCCGTTCGCCCGTACAGTTCCGGCGGTTTGACTCCAGGGCGACGGTGCCCTATGGATCTGCGCCGCGTCCG
>CAYQUF010000085.1:10349-20391 GCA_964420595.1 uncultured bacterium | reverse complement strand
GTTCGACCTCTGGCGTGGGTTGGCTGACCATATCCTCGTCCGTCAATCTGCTTATCGATTGTAATGTCTCCCGAACGCCGATGTCATCGACTCTGGAATCAGGCGTTAGCAGTCATGGCTCGATTGGCAAGGCGTTTGAGGATTTGGAGGACGCGATAGAGATCGTTTTGATGGTTGCGGAGGCTGAATTCGTCGGAGAGGGTATAGGTAAATCCGTTGGTTTCGGGGATGAGTTTCAAAAATACAAAGTTCGAGCCATTGGTTAGCCATCCGTAAGTCGGTTTCGCCTCAGAATTCGGACTGGCGAGAAGATGGTACAGAAGTTGCGCTCGTCCCACTTCTAAAGAGAAGGTCGCTTGCTTCGATTCGACGACCAAAACCCAGATTGTTTCGCATAAAACCAAGACATCGAGATTTCCGGTTAAGGTTATCTCGCCATCGCGATCGCAAATTTCAACAGACGCTTCCGATTGAATCCGAAACGGCGGCAAAAAGAAGCCAGCCATATCCAGCAAGGGAGACAGGACGACGAGTTTGACAGTGTTTTCGAGCAGGGGTGGATAGCGCAACAAATAGGTATAGCTTGTCTTAATGCGATCGCACCGTTCTCGTTCGTTCTCGCTGAGATCGGGGAACTCCGTTTGCCATTCTGGAAATACAGCCAGGTCGTCGGTGAATTGGAGTTGAAACCGTTCTTCTAATTGACCGAGCGATATTGTTCTAGCAGTCAGGGTTGGCATTTTAAAAAAACTGGTAACAGAATTAATTTGTTGTCTTTACATCATTATTATATGAAGTTTGAATCATTCGCGATCGGAAGTAGGAGATAGGGTGCATGCTTCACTCTCTAGGTCTAGTGTGGTGAAATAGAGTCATCGTACAATTGCCCATCAACCGGATTTCAGGATGCCATCGACCATTGCACTCATCGCTCACGATCGCAAAAAGGACGATATCGTTGAATTTGCCGCAAAACACGCTGCTGTGCTGGCTCGCTATCGTCTCATCGCCACCGGAACCACAGGGGGACGTATTAACGCCGCGACGGGGTTGGCGGTCGAACGGATGCAATCGGGTCCTCTCGGTGGCGACGCGCAGATTGCTACCCAAGTAGTTGCAGGAGAGGCAATCGCCGTGATTTTTCTCATCGATCCCCTGTTCGCACAACCCCACGAACCCGATATTCAGGCGCTATTGCGCATCTGCAACGTCCATAACGTGCCGCTGGCAACGAATTTGGCAACGGCGGAGGCGATTTTGACGGGATTGGCAAATGCGGCATCGGGGCAGTCGAGCATTTCTTAGGTGTTTCTCAGAGAAGATTAATCTCGATCGCCCACTCTAGCAATTGCACGCCAGATTTGCTGTTCTTGTCAATCCGAGCGATCGCTTCTATGAGTTTAGAGTATTGGTTTGTCTTCCCGATTTCCGTCTTAATTGCAACTATTGCTATGGCATCGGGGGTCGAAGGTGCCACCTTTTTTACCCCGCTATTTATCCTCGGATTGGGACTGGATACAGAAGTCGCTATTGGCGTCGGCTTGATTACCGAAGTGTTCGGATTTGCTAGCGGTCTGTATGCCTACATTCGTAAAGGTTCGATCGATTATCGCTTGGGACGAATGTTACTGTTGGTTAGCGTTCCCGCTGCTTTGTTGGGAACCTGGGTCGCTACCCACATTCCATCCGATATTCTCAAGGGAATTTTGAGTGCGGGGTTATTCGCTATCGCCTCTAGTTTCCTGCAATCTCCCGAACCCGAATCCCTCGATTCATTCGATCGCGATATTGCCGAACATCAAGAAAAAGAACCGCAAACCTGCATTACAACTACCGCAGGCGAAACGTTTTGCTATACCATTACCAATCGCACGGAAGGACGTTTGTTGATTGGCATTGGCGGTTTGTTTATGGGAATGGTCTCGACGGGATTGGGAGAACTCAACGGTTATTTCCTTATCCAACGCTGTCGCGTTCCCAGTCAAGTTGCTGTGGCGACAAGTGTTTTAATTGTTGCCGTTACTGCTCTGATTGCATCGGCGGGACACGTGGTTCAATTTGCTAATGCAGGGGGCGAAACTCTCGATACAGTTCTCAACCTTGTTATCTTTACCGCACCGGGGGTGTTAATTGGCGCACAGTTGGGTTCGGTGGTGGCTTCTCGATTGTCCCAGAAATTGCTCGAACGCAGTATGGGAATTTTGTTTATTCTTGTGGGAGCGTTGATTCTTGGGGAGGTGGTGTTGCGAAATCGAGAGGCGATCGCGGCTGTATTTTAAACGGACGATCGCTCTATGATGAAGGTTCGCCGATCGCGGAAAATCCCTGGTTTATTCCAGGTGAAGCAAGCCCGGATTGTGCGTCAGGAATCTGGGTATTTTGTCGTGTTAAGCCTTCAGGCTGACGTTGATATTCCTGACCCGATGCCTCATGGCCATCCAGTGGGGATTGATGTTGGACTAGAATATTTTCTTTCAATATGCATAATCTTTGATTTGCATCGAGACTATGTCAACTGCTACAACTAATGATTATTCCCAAACTCGCCAGTCGGTGAGGAGGTCATGCCCGATGAGATGGTCTGATGAATTAAGCGCGATTCTCGGCAGCAGCGCGATCGCCACTGCCCTTGTCATTACTCTACCCCAAGCCGCAGTTGCCCTCAGCGGCACGCAAATTAATAATATCGCTCGCGAGGTCACCGTTCTCATTGCCAGCGACAACGGACACGGGTCGGGGGTAATTATTTAAATGTAGAAGTTGACAATACTCCCGCTCCAGATCTGGGCGCGCCGTATGTTGCCGGGGAACCGGACGAACGGGATACGATCGACAATCTCAACAGTACCCTCGATACCGTGGGGCGCGTGGTAGATACGGTGGACAAAATTCGCCGTTTGTTCTAAAGCGCTCGGTGCGTTACGGCGTGGGATTTCCGATCGCGCGGGGCTTTCGCTTAACGCACCCTAACCCTTGGCATTCGGGGCGATTTGTGATATAATTCAATCAATCGCGGGCGGCGATCGCCCGGTGAAAGGTACGGGTTAAAATTTTGTGGCACCCGGAACCAAACATTTAAGATGAAAGTATACTTGACGAAAACATCAACATCGTTAAAGGCGATCGTAAGCATTGCTATCGAGAAATTCCAACAAAATCTGGCGATGGGGCGTTCCGAGGGGACGAACTTGTCCCGCCTTCTCCGAATAGCGATCGCCCCGTCGAACTTCTTCTGGCGTCCACAAGCCCAAATCCCAGCCTTCCTTGAGATCCAACTGCTCCACCCCAACCGTTAGCGGAGCGTGAAAAACGTGGCGAATCACCTGCGGCGTGGGATAGCGACCGAACTCCGACACCGTGGGGGCAAGGTAGCCAATTTCCTCTTGCAATTCCCGCTTCACGGCAACTTCGGGAGTTTCGCCCGGTTCGATATGCCCGCCAAACATCGCCCAGTAACCGGGATAGACAATACCGGGAATATCGTCGCGCAATTGCAGTAACAGCCGTCCCCCTTGCTGCAAAATCGCGATCGCCACCCTGTGAGGATTTGAATTCATTTCGATTCCTCACTGTCGTCAGTTTTGAGGCGCTTGCGTTCCCGAGCGTACACCTGCGCCACCGATTGTCCTCCCATCGAAATGGATTCAGAGGCGATCGCGGCTTTAATCGAAATCCGCGTGCCAACGGGAGGTAAAGGGCGATCGCTTAAGACCCAAATACTGTCACTCTCGTCGCGCAATTCGTACGCGCCACCGTCGAGAAAGGGAGCGTGTCGTTCCACCGTTCCGTCCAAGCGCACGGTCGAGTAAGATTGCGGGTTCTGTTCGATCGCGGCGATATCAGTAGGAGCGATCGCAAACGGTTGCGGCATGACGCCGCCACAGCCAACCAGGGCAGCACAGAGGCACAATAGCGCCCTCTGAGGGAGTTTGGCACGTTGAAGGTCGATGGCGCGAGGGAGGTAAAATTGACCGCTCATGAAACTCTCGATCCGGGCGATCGGGCGATGGGATATTGACAACACTTTCAAGGGCGGATACAAGCACACAGGCAAACTTTCCGAATGGCTCAGCGAGATTCGCGACCGAACGGCGATCCTGGTACCATGTGCTATGCACCGCAGATTCGGACGCCGTCAGATGGACTCTCAGACTGCTCGCATTTTAGATGGTAAAGCCCTTGCCAAAAAAATTCAGGGGCAATTGCAATCTCGCCTGGAAACCGCTCGCGATCGCAACCCGCGAGCACCCGGATTGGCAGTTTTAATGGTCGGCGACGACCCCGCCAGCCGCGTTTACGTGCGCAACAAAGAACGAGCCTGCCAGCGCGTCGGCATTGCCTCATTCGGTCGCCGCTTTCCCGCCGATACCTCTCAAGCAGAACTGGAACAGGCGATCCAACAGCTCAACCAAGACGAGCAAGTTGATGGCATTTTAGTCCAATTACCGCTTCCCGACCACCTCGATGCGGTGGCGCTGCTGCATCAAATCGATCCCAACAAAGACGTAGACGGACTGCACCCGTGCAATCTCGGACATCTGGTTCGAGGCGAACCCGGCTTGCGCAGTTGTACCCCGGCGGGGGTGATGCGCCTGTTAGAAGCATACGACATCGATCCCAGTGGCAAGCGAGCGGTAGTCCTCGGACGCAGCATTCTAGTAGGCAAGCCAATGGCACTGATGTTGCTCGAAGCCAACGCCACCGTCACCATCGCTCACTCGAAGACCCAAAACTTGACCGAGTTGTGCCGCGATGCCGATATTCTCGTCTCGGCGGTGGGTCGTCCCGAATTTTTGACCGCCGAAATGGTCAAACCCGGTGCAGTGGCGATCGACGTGGGCATCAATCGGGTCGATGACAAGACCGACAAAGGCTATCATCTCACCGGCGATATGGATTTTGATTCCGTCTCCTCCGTCGCCAGTGCGATTACGCCAGTTCCCGGCGGCGTCGGACCGATGACCGTGACCATGCTGTTAGACAATACCGTGTGGAGCTACAGCCAGCGCTATTCCCTCTAATTCGGGCGGACGATTTCGCTTGCGCCCCGTTGCCTAGTAGACTACAAAAAGCACAATTTCGCCCGCGCGCTATTGGGAGAGCGCAGAACAACAACCATGACGAACGCGAGAGAGCAACAGAGGGACGCGATCGCGCCAACGGTATCTGAATCTTTCGACTTGTCTGCCTATCTGCGAGAACGCAAAGAATGGGTGGAAGCGGCTTTGGAGCGATCGCTCTCCGGTGGCTATCCTGAAACCGTCTACGAATCGATGCGCTACTCCCTGCTAGCGGGGGGAAAGCGGTTGCGTCCGATTCTGTGTCTGGCGAGCTGCGAGTTGGCTGGCGGGACGGCGGAGATGGCGATGCCGATGGCGTGCGCGGTGGAGATGATCCACACCATGTCGTTGATTCACGACGATTTACCCTCGATGGACAACGACGACTATCGACGGGGCAAATTGACCAACCACAAGGTTTACGGCGAAAACGTAGCGATTTTGGCTGGCGACGCGCTGCTGGCGTATGCGTTTGAATACGTTGCCCGCGAGACGCGCCAGGTCGAACCCAATCGCACCCTACAGGCAATTGCCCGTTTGGGAAGTGCCGTGGGAGCGGCGGGACTGGTCGGCGGTCAAATTGTGGATCTCGAATCGGAGGGCAAGTCGGATATTTCCCTGGAGACGCTGCACTACATCCACACCCACAAAACGGCGGCGTTGCTCGATGCGTGCGTCACCTGCGGCGCGTTATTGGGGGGAGCGATCGAGGAGGACGTGCAGCGGCTGTCGCGCTATGCCCAAAATATCGGACTGGCGTTTCAGATTGTCGATGACATTCTCGATATCACGGCGTCCCAGGAGGATTTGGGCAAAACGGCGGGGAAAGACTTACAGGCGCAAAAGGCGACCTATCCGAGCTTGTGGGGATTGGAGGAGTCCAAGCGTCAAGCCCAACAGTTAATCGACGAGGCGAAGGCGGAACTCTCGCCGTATGGGGATTCTGCCCAACCCCTAGTGGCGATCGCCGATTTTATCACCGCTCGCAGTTACTAGGGGACGAGGATGCACGAGTTTAGCGATATCCTGCACAATCAGGTTCTCGGGATTGCGCTGCTAGCTTGCGGAATCGCTCAGGGATCGAAGTTGCTGGTTCATTTCATCCAGCACCAGAAGCTGAATTTGCGGGTTTTAGTAGAAACGGGGGGAATGCCGAGCGCCCATTCTGCCTTTGTTACGGCTTTGGCGACGGATGTGGGGCAAACCCTGGGATGGGAGTCTCCCGAATTCGCGATCGCGGCGATTTTTGCCGTGATTGTCATGTACGATGCGGCAGGGGTGCGTCAGGCGGCGGGGAAGCAGGCTCGCATTCTCAATCAGATGATCGACGAGTTATTTCAGGAGCATCCCCAGTTTAGCGAGGATCGGTTGAAGGAGTTGTTGGGACATACCCCGGTGCAGGTGATCGTGGGGTCGATTTTGGGGGTAGCCGTGTCTTGGATTGCCGGTCCTGCGTATTGATTGAGTCGGTTGGATATATACCGAGATTGACAACAAGATAAATTCAGTTTTGATTGGAATATACTTGGTGATTTTATGGTATTATCTAATGTTTTTTAGTCTTGTTTTTATACAATAGAATTTGTATGAGTTGGGTTTCGTGCCTCAACCCAACCTACGATGAATTAATCGCTAATTCCCACCCTTGGGGCTAACTGCACGACGCGGCGACTATCGACGACCATGACCCAAAAGCCGCGATCGCTCAGTCGGCGCAATAAAGTATTGGCGTCGGATTCGTCGGTGGTATACTCGACCAACAGATAGTGCTTGTCCCCGTAAGCCGCCAACCCCACATCTTCCCCGGTCAAATCCGCCACGCGATCGGCAATGTCGGGATCTTGGAAATAATCGACCAAGACGGCATAACCGGCGTCGAGGCGTTGGGGGGCATACCCGGAAGCAGCGACGCGATCGGACTCGTCAGACTCGGGACTTTGCGGTTCCGCTCGCACCGGGGTCAGTGCCGTCGCCGCACCCGCGACAAAGGCAGACAGGTCGGTTTCTTGCATCACGTGTTCCGCCCAAGCCTTGGCGTCGTTCTCCCGTCGGAATCCGCCCACCCGCGTCACCGTATCGTCGAGATAGGTACACACTTGGCTGTCGAGATCTTCAGGGAGAATGCGTCGCACCCGCTGCTGGCTCTCGGAGGTTTCGCTGACCACGAGCAAGAGGTATTCTTCGGGTCTGGGAGGCTGACAGTCGGGCAATTGGGCGATCGCGGGTTGAACCCAAACGGCACAAGCGGCGATCGCGAGGAGGGGACTGCCTGGCAGCAGGTGGCGCATAGTCATGATTTGAAATTACGATACAGAGGCAAGGGAGGCAAGCGGATCGGGAATCGTCTCGGACGGGGCTTGAAATTCCCCAGTCAGCACGAATTCTAACCGCAGTTTCAACCAGTTGATAAACTGCGGGTTGGTCGAAACAATCGCGGCTGCCGGTTGCGGGCATTTCGCTTTGGCTTCGGCAAATTCAGGCGCATCTAAAAAGGCAGGCTGTTTGACGACCCAAAAGTCAATTTCTTTCTCGTTTTCTTGATAGTTGCGAGTGCGTTCTTCAAACACTTCTTCGAGAGGTTCGTCTTCGAGTAAAAACTTTTGGCTGGCTAAAACGTAGTAGTAAGTTTGCACGTTCGTTTCCTTTCAGAGTTCTCCACGCATGGCTTGTTTCATTTCGCGAACGGCTCGCTCCAATCCGACGAGAACCGCTCTAGAAATAATTGTATGACCGATATTGAGTTCTTCCATCCCCTTGAGGCACGCCACGGGGTAGGCGTTCCAGTAGGTCAAGCCGTGACCGGCGTTGACGCGAAGTCCTGCGGCGCGCGCGCGATCGCATCCGTCGGCGAGGACGGCGAGTTCTTTCTCCCGCTCCCCTTCGCTGCTGGCTTCGGCATAGCGACCCGTGTGCAGCTCGATAAATTTGGCGTTGACCTCGGCAGATGCCTCAATTTGGGCAACATCGGGGTCGATGAACAGGCTCACGGGAATTCCGGCATCTTGCAGGGTTTGCACCACCTCCCCCATCCGCTGGCGTTGTCCGGCAATATCCAACCCGCCTTCGGTGGTCACTTCTTCCCGTCGTTCCGGGACGAGGGTGACGTAGTCGGGTTTGAGATCCAGGGCAATTCCCACCATTTCCTCGGTGGCTGCCATTTCCAGGTTTAAGTGGGTGCGAACGGTTTTGCGCAGTATATAGACATCGCGATCTTGGATGTGTCGCCGGTCTTCGCGCAAGTGGGTGGTGATGCCATCGGCTCCCGCTAATTCTGCCAGTACCGCTGCCGCAACGGGGTCGGGTTCCACCGTGCGACGCGCCTGTCGAATCGTGGCGACGTGGTCGATGTTAACGCCAAGTGTGGGCAATCCGGATACTCTCCCTATCGATCGTCATAGCGTCCGCACTCGATTGTACCGGATGGCGGCAACGGGCGATCGGGGATCCCGTCGGGAAATTTGGAAGTAGCGGTAAGGTGTGTGACGGCGTAGATCGATTTGAGGGCTTTGAAATTAGGTAAAATCGCCGTAACGTACCACTCTCACCAGTCTAATTGAGCAGGTAGATGGATGGATTGCATGACTGAAAACCTCATTGCTAACCGAATCACGCCCGAAAATTTTAGTCCTTACGGTCAGGTTATCTTTCCTGCCGAGGATGGTAAATCCTTCGATGCAGAAGACGCGCAACTGAATTTGAGTCAGGGGACGCCCCGATTTTATATCATGCGGTTGCACCAGCGCGGTCGCCGATTCTATCGCATTACTCGCCACGTTCGCTGCACCCAATGTTTGGGGTCGTTGGAGGGGAAGGAATGGTTAATTGCGGTTGCGCCGCCGAATCAGAGCGATCGCCCGGATCGCGATAAACTGGCAGCGTTCCGAATTCCGGGCAATTGTTTTATTAAATTAGACACGGGAACGTGGCACGCGGGACCGTATTTCGATGCAGATGCAGTCGATTTCTACAATTTAGAATTAGCCGATACGAACGAAACCGACCATTTTAGTTATGATTTCTTAGAGCGCGAGAATGTCGAGTTTGAAATTGTGGAGGGTGAGGCATCGTGAACGACGCGCAACGAGAGACATCGGAATGGGTCGAATGCATGGCGCAGGTGGTGGGAATTTCGCTCGATTCCGAATTGCGATCGGGGGTGGTGGCGAATTTTGAGGCGATCGCGCGATTGGCAGAATTGGTGATGGAGTTTCCGCTACCGGATGACGTGGAAGCCGCACCGACGTTTGACCCGAAACCGCTTTCCAGAGGCAAAATTACTGCGAACGGCAGCTAATTTTTTGGATTGTCCGGTACCGCCATTTTTGAATATTTCTAATGCGATCGCGAATTGATTTTAGACTCCTTATTCTGCGTTTAAGATTTGGGTAACATCGAGTTGGAGTTCGGGAAAGATCGTCGATTTCGCGGTCGCATTATCGGTAAACTCGCGAGGTTCGTAAAGTTGGTCTACGAGTTGAAAAATCGTGACTTTAGCGTTAATTGGATCGACAACCCAATATTCTGGAATTTCGAGAACGTTATATTCGACTCGTTTGGCGCGGTAGTCGGTGCTGAGGGTAGATTCGCTGACAATTTCACCCACCAGAATGGGAGGTGGATCGTTGAGGCGCACGATCGCCTGTTTGTCTCGCATCGATCGCCACTGGTCGAGCGGTAATACCATAAGATCTGGAATGCGAGCGGTGTCCCAGCGTCCGCCACGGGGAGACTGAAGCGCGATCGCCATTTGTTTGGACGTCCATTCCCGACCGAGGCGTCGAATTTCTGCGCGAAACTCGTCATTGAGAAATTCCGCGATCGCGCCATGTCGTCCTTTTGGTTGAGCCATTGCGACCAGTTCGCCATCGAATAGTTCGTAGCGGGTATCGGTACCATCGTTATAGTCAAGATAGCGATCTAAAGTGAGGCGATCGACGGTTGTATTCATCGTTAGAATTCGTTTCGATTAAAAGGCGATATTT
>CAYQUF010000085.1:0-10249 GCA_964420595.1 uncultured bacterium | reverse complement strand
CTAATACCGAATCTTATCAACTTTCGCCTCCCACGCCTCAAACACCGAAATTGCCTCCTCCGCCAGCAATTGAACCGTCGGAATCTGTCGGTTGTCTAGCGGTGCGTTCAACTCCTTATAAATCAACGCATCGTCAAACCCAATTTGCGCCGCATCGTCGCGGGTATTGGCATAATAAATCCGATCGAGGTGCGCCCAATAAATCGCCCCCAAACACATGGGACAGGGTTCGCAAGTCGTGTAGAGATCGCACCCGTGTAGGTGAAAGCGTTCCAATTTGGCGCAAGCTCGGCGAATGGCGACCATTTCGGCGTGAGCGGTGGGGTCGTTGTCGGATGTCACCCGGTTGGTTCCCGTGGCGATAATCTCTCCCTCCCGAACCACTAAAGCGGCGAAAGGTCCGCCAACGTTGTCATCGATATTTTGTCGCGATCGCGCGATCGCCTCGCGCATGATTTGTTCTGGCGTCATTCGCTACACTATGGGTGGATTTTCAGACGCGATCGCGGGCAAACTTGGGATTCGATGGCGCGATCGCCTCCCAATCGCGATTAAATCACGATTTACCACGGAAACCATGACCAAACATCCCGTTACCGCCTGTCTCGCCGCCGCTAGCCTCGGTGCGAGTTCCCTGTTCGTCCCGCCTCCAGCTACCGCCGCCAATGTCACCTTTTTCGACATTCAAGGACATTGGGCGCAATTGTGTATCGAAGAATTGGCAGAACGAGGCGTCCTCGAAGGTTACGCCGAAGGTACCTTTGAACCCGACGCTCCCCTGAATCGAGCGGAGTTCTCGGCTTTCGTGGAACGAGCCTTTCCCGACGCCGACCGCGAACGCCAGGAAGTCCAGTTTTTCGACGTTCCCGCCGACTTTTGGGCATTCGACGCCATTCGCTTCGCCCAACAACGGGGATTTCTCTCGGGCTATCCCGACAATCAGTTTAAACCAAAACAAGAAATTACCCGAGCGCAAGCCTTGGTCGCCCTCGCCAACGGGTTGGATTATTCTACCGAAAATCTCTCGTTGCGTCAGGTTCGCGAGATTTACGAAGACGCGCGCCAAATTCCCGATTACGCCCTCAGCGGAGTTGCGGCGGCGACGGAAAATGGCATTGTCGTGAATTATCCCAACGTGCGATTGTTGAAACCGGAGGAGACGACAACGCGAGCGGAAGCCGCGACGTTGATTTGTCGGGCGTTACGAGATCCGCAAGAGGTTCCGGTGGTGCCAATTCAATACATTGCTGAAATCCCCACATTGCAACAGCGAAAAACAGAAGTGAGGGAAGTCCAAGGCGGCGCAATTCGGGCAGAATTGTCTTACGAAAAAGAGAACTATATTTATCGGGATATGCGATTGCAAATTACCCGAGCCGGAGAGTTAATGGTGGATACTCCGTTAAATATCGATGGCGGAATTAACCGAGTTATCGGCTTTCAAGTGCGGGATTTAGATGGCGATCGCGATCCGGAAGTGTTGGTCGATTTATTCGCGCGGGGGAATCGCTGCTGTTCCACTTCGCTAATTTATCGCTATGTTGCGCCACAAGATCGCTATGTCGCACTCGAGCGAGATTGGGGATTTGCCGCCCATCAATTGAAAGATTTTAATAACGATGGTCTGCCGGAATTCGACAGCGGCGATAGCGAGTTTGCGCTGAATTTTGTGTCTAGCGGAGAGGATGCAGTATTTCCGCCGCAAATTTGGCAATTTCGTCAGGGACAAATGTTCGACGTAACCCGACAATTTCCCAATGTCATTCAAAGTAGCGCCGATCGCTTTTGGGAGGACTATCAAGAACGAGTCGAATCGGAACGCAATCCGAAAGGGGCGCTAGCGGCGTATTTAGCGACTCAGTATTTATTGGGTCGCGGAAGTGAAGGGTGGCGCAAGGTGCAAGGAGCGTATGACGGAAGCGATCGCCAAGCGTTTTTCGATCGCCTGCGATCGGTGTTGTTGGGAATGGGATATCCCCGTTAAAATCGCGGACGCCGCAGCCAGTTTCGGATGTTTCGATACCACAACTTCGGGCTTTCCTCCGGACGATAATTGGTGTCGAGCATCGATTGCAACAGGGGAACGCCCCCCACTTTGGCACTCATTAAAACGTGAAGGGCGATCGCGCCACCCATGACAACCCAGGCGATTAAATGGACGTAATACCAAGTATGGTTCATTTCCCCTTCCGGTAGCCATTGTTCGCTTTGAAATTTACCCGAAATGACAGCCAAACTCGCCGCTATCAAGATTATGGTATTGGCAATGCGATGCAGCGAGAACCACCAAATCGGTCGATTGACGCGAGCTAAGTTTTGGAAAGAATCGGATTGAATTAGCCGTTTGCGACCGAACCGCAGGCTGTAGAATGCAAGGGCAATAAAAACAAAAAAGACGAAAAATCCAAACGTTCCGTGAATGTCGATTAAACTGCGATTGGCTTGCGACAGGGAAAGACCGCCAAACCGCCGATCCCAACTGTCGTACACTAAAAATCCCGTGACCCACGCCCCGATGACTAACAAGGCGTTAATACCGTGCAACAAACGAAGAATCAGCGGTTGATAGGGTCGAGAGCGATCGCCCATGGTTAACGTCCCTCAATGACACCGATTTGTTTTATCCGAGTAAGTTATTAATTTTAACATAAAACTTAGAGAGCGATCGCGCGTTGGGTGAGGGATTTGCTAAAATGAAGCAATCATGAGACAACCGGGCGTTCGCTATTTAAACTTATGATTTCTAATTTATTAGACAAAACAAACGATCTGAGTGCAACCGATCGCCGTTTTTTCCTCGATGGCGTGACTTGGGCGCAATACGAAACCCTGCGCGATACGCTCGACGAGTTTGCAGGGTTGAGAATGACTTACCTAGAGGGAGAGTTAGAACTATTCATGCCTTCGCGGGAACACGAACGGATTAAAACAATTATTGGTCGATTAATAGAACTCTACGCCATTGTTCGTAATATTCGATTGTACGGTTACGGTTCGACCACCTATCGCCAGAAAGCCAAACAACGGGGACTCGAACCGGACGAAAATTACTGTCTCGATCGCGAAAAACCATTCCCCGATTTCGCTATTGAAGTTGTCGTTACCAGCGGTTTAATCGATAAATTAGAAGTCTATCGCGGCTTAGACATCCCAGAAGTTTGGGTTTGGCAAACCGATCGCATTGACATCTATCAATTAAACAATAATCGCTACGAAATGAGCGATCGCTCCCAGTTTCTCCCCGACTTAGATCTCGATTTACTCTCCCGTTGCGTCCGCATTCCCGACCAACACGACGCCGCGATCGCGTTTCGCAACGCACTCAACGACGTACAATAAAAAGATTGTTGTCTCGACCCCTCGCGTTACCGTTGATTGTTGCTCGCCTGACCCGATCGCTCTGCGTCGTCTCCTTCAGTCTATTCTGCTTCGCACCCCCCGCCTCGGCTGCTTTTATCGAACCGGAACGCAGTCAGGAGGCGATGGTGGTTTCGGCGCACCCCCTAGCGACCGAAGCGGGAATTGAAACCTTGCAAAGCGGCGGAAATGCCGTCGATGCAGCAGTTGCGACGGCGTTTGCAATTTCGGTAGTCGAACCGTTCTCCGCCGGAATTGGCGGTGGCGGCTTTCTCCTGACCTACCAGTCGGACACCGACGAAATGCGATCGCTCGATTTTCGCGAACGCGCACCCAAACTCGCCAGCGAAGATATGTATCTGGATCGCCAGGGAGAACCGATTCCCCGCGCCAGTTTGGACGGCTACCTCGCCGCTGGCGTCCCCGGAACCGTGGCGGGATTGTACGAAGTTCACCAGCAGTACGGCGAGTTACCGTGGCGAGAGGTCGTTGCGCCGGCGATTCGATTGGCGCGCGAGGGATTCCCCGTCAGTCGGCGGTTTCTGCGGTTCGCCGAACGCCGCAAGGACGTGTTATTCAACGACCCCGACGCTAGAGAAATTTTCAGCCGCGACGGGGAAATGTACGAACTCGGCGATCGCTTGGTGCAGCGGGATTTAGCCCGAACGCTGACTCGAATTGCTGCCGACCCCCAAAGTTTTTACACGGGTGAGATTGCAGCAGCGATCGCGCAAGACATGGCACAACGCGGCGGTTTGGTCGCCCGCGACGATTTAGCCGCCTACCAACCCATTTGGCGCGACCCCCTGTGTGGCGATTTCCGCCAATTTCGCCTCTGCGCCATGCCACCGCCGTCTTCGGGTGGCGTGCATATCCTACAAATTCTCAATATCCTCGGCGACACTGATTTGAAATCCCTCGGCTGGCACCATCCCGATGGATTGCACTTACTCATCGAAGCAATGCGGGTGGCGTATGCGGATCGTT
Organism: uncultured bacterium; assembly: GCA_964420595.1. Classification (GTDB taxonomy): domain Bacteria; phylum Cyanobacteriota; class Cyanobacteriia; order Cyanobacteriales; family Geitlerinemataceae; genus CAYQUF01. Next base: position 5,905 of record CAYQUF010000085.1, on the reverse strand, counting down.
CCAAGTACCTCGGCGACCCCGATTTCGTCGAAATCCCCGTGCAAGCGTTAATTAGCGAAGACTACGCGCGCCAACGCAGAAACGAAATTTCAATGCAACAGGCGCGGCGTTCCGAGGACGTGCGACCCGCCGACCCCCAAACGTTGCAGCGGATTGAGGCAGAATCGCCCAATACCTCCCATTTAACCGTTGTCGATGGCGATCGCAATGCACTCAGCCTCACGTTTACCATTAATGGCGGCTTCGGTGCGGGGGTGGTCGTCCGCGATACCGGAATCGTCCTCAACAACGAAATGGACGACTTTGCAGCGGCACCCGGCGTCCCCAATCTCTACGGCTTAGTGGGGGGAGACGCCAACGCGATCGCCCCTGGAAAAACGCCCCTGTCGAGCATGACACCGACCATTGTGACGCAAGATGGCGAGTTTCGCCTCGCCACCGGCTCGCCAGGGGGAAGCACCATCATCACCACCGTGTTGCAAATCCTCATCCACGCCTTGGTTTACGAGATGGATGTCGGTGCGGCGGTGTCTGCGCCGAGATTGCACCATCAATGGCAGCCGGATCGCGTGTTAATCGAACGTTGGGGGTTCGATGCGGCGACGCTGGAGGAATTGCGCCGTCGGGGACACGAACTTCAAATTTTCGACGGTTGGGGCAATGCCAGCGCGATCGCGGTGACGGAAGATGGGGAACTGGAAGGGGCTGCCGATCCGCGCGGCGAAGGGGCGGCGATGGGCTTCTGAGGAAGATTATACCACCTCGGGGGCATCTACAACTGCCTCTGTGTCGGGACTGGCGAGGGTCATCAAAGGACGATCCAGGTGCAATGGTGCGAACGGACTGTCGGGGGGAACGCGACCCGTGGCGTTGACCCATCCGAGGTTAAGGCGAAATTGCGCGGTAAATTGCACGAATTTGCCATCGAGTTGGCTGAAGGTTTTTAAACTAGAGGAAACGGGTAATTTTAGCCAGGGTTGGCGATAGCGAACTTCGTATAATATAGTATCGTTTTGGCGGACAATCGCGCGATCGCTCTGCCAGCTAAATTTTGCCATTTCTTTGGGCAATCCCCAAATTTGCCGACCGCCAGCCACGGAGTCGGAATTATCGACGTAGATGTGGGAAATCCAACTCCTGGCGCGATCGCGATATTGTGCCAATCCGGGAAAGACAATTAGTTCGCCATACGCCATCGTCGAAGCGGACGTATAGTTGGCAAGATAAATGCCGCCTAAAGTTTTTCTAGGTAAAACTTCGCGAATGTCTAAGGTATCGGGGATGAAGGGACGCGCGTCGGCGACATCGATTAAAGAAAGGCTTGTGAATACATTGCCTTTAAGCGTCCAGGGTGCGGGAGGATAAGTCATATAAAATTCGATTGTAGACTTTCTAATTTGATGAGAAGTGCAATCGCGTGGTGTCTCAGTGGTTTCCAGAACTCGATTTGAGTTGCGATCGTCCCCTAACTTCTGAGAAACTAAAGAACGGGAATTGTTAAAAACCGCCAAACACCTTTCCAATAAACCAAGCATAGAAAATAAAAAACAGCCACCCTTCCCACTTGGTGACCTTCTTATCTTGAGTGACAAAGAAGAATAAAATCGTGGCAACTAGCATCACGGGAATGCCGTGGTTGAGAATGCTGTCGGGAACGTTGAGGGTTTGCATCAATCCCGGTACCCCCATGACCATGAGCGAGTTAAAGATATTCGATCCCAATACATTCCCGACGGCAATTTCGGGGTTGCCCTTCTTAGCAAGGTTAAACGTCACCATCAGTTCCGGGAGCGACGTTCCCAGTGCTAACGCCGTAATCGCCACAATCTCTTCGCCAATTTCTAAGATCTCCGACAGTTGAATCACCGATTTAATGGTGTAGTTTGCCCCAAGATAGATAAAGACAGCACTAATGACTAAAATAATAGATTGGCGAATGGTCGTGGCGCGATCCTGTTTGACCTCTTCAATCTCCGGGTTGTCGTGCGATGTATTAAACGTATAAAATAAATAAACGCCGAATCCTAGCAAGGCTAACACCGCTTCGCCGCGCGTAAAATCGCCGTCGAACACCATTAATGCCAGTAAAAATGCCGATCCGACAAACAGTGGCAAATCGACACTGGTTAAGTCGTAGTTAATACTGAGCTGGCGGCTAATCACCGACGCCGTACCGAGAATTAAGAAAATATTGGCAATATTCGAACCGACCACATTGCCGATGACGATGCCCGGCGAGCCTTCTAGAACTGCTAAAATGGACGATATTAACTCTGGCAGCGATGTCCCGATCGATACAATCGTCACCCCGATGATAAATGGCTGTAACCCAATAAGAACGCCAAGCTTTTCTGCCGCATCTGTAAAATAATCTGAGGCAACGATCAGCGCCGCCATACTAATCACAAAAATAAGAAACCAAGTTAATATAATTAACATCTTTCAATTGAATTGAATAAATTGAGTTTACCGCCAGATCGACGAACCGGAATTCTCGTCATCCGTCGCCGCGATCGCGCCGCCAGTGGTACCCGGTACGAATTCAATCGCCTCGACCTTATGGCGATCGTACCGAAATAAGGGAGTTAGCGTAGAATTTTGCCGAAAGGCGATCGCCCCATTCTCGATCGCAAAGGCTCCAGCGATATACAGTGCCGACTGAAACGGTCCGTCGTTCCCCGGATCGCGCGCGGCACTAATCGTCAGCACGCCAGCGGGATCGACCCTGAGATCCGAAATATGCCGAACTGCCTGACTCGGCCAAGGTACTCTTAGGGTAGCAGACCCGGTTGGTTCGATTTGCCACGAGTCGCGATCGAGCTTGCCCCAATAGACAATTGCCGGGTCGTCGTCCGAGCCGCGATGCGCCCAAACTGCTATGATTTCCCCATGGAGCGATTGTAGTGCCAACCCTTCGTAATTGTTGTCTTCGGGGGTTTCGGGAAGATTAAATTGGTGCAGCACGCGAACGGTATCGCCGTCAATGCCCACGTGGTACGCCCTGCCGCGACTGGTGAGGGTAAGATATTCGATCGGGTTCGTATCGGGAACGATCGCGATCGCCTCTAAATCGATCGGTAACTCGACCCCTTCAGACCAAGACAGCGGCGCGTAATCCACCCTCCCCGTCCCGTCGAGGGTCACCACGGCTAACCGATTTTCCCCCGGTTGCTTGTTATCGTGAACCGCCAGCAAGCGCAGGGTTTCCCCCGACTGCGACATCAACGCCAGACCGCTAATGCCAAATTGAATCCCATCTCGCACGAAATGCCACTGGGACATCAGCGCGGATGGGGAAGGCGGAAACAGTATTTTGGTTATTGCAGTCGCGACAATGGCACCGACCGCCGCCGCCGCGTAAAAGCCAGCCACTTGGCGCATGGCAGGTTAATCCTGTTGGTGGGCAAATTGATACGCCCCGACAAACGAAAGGGCGATCGCTACTACCAATAATACGGGGATCGAATACCAGGTAAACTGCGCCAGCGGCATATAGGCAGCCGAACGCAATCCCACGCTCGTATAGGTCAAGGGCAAGCAATAGACGATGACCTTCAAAATTATCGGTAACTTCGCCGGATCGAAAAACGTCGCCCCCAGAAACGACATCGGGACGATCAGAAAGTTATTCAACAGTCCCACGCTTTCGAGAGACTTGACCTTCAAGCCGACAATCGTTCCCAACCCGGAGAACACGGCGCAATTCAGCACGAGTACCAACAAAAACAGGGGATTGATGAAACTCCAAATCCGCCACAAGTCGCCCGTGGTGCCGACCGTAAATAGAATGGCAACCACCATCACCGACGCAGACGTCATCAGTCCCCGCGCCACTCCCGCCAGCATTTTCCCCAGGTGCAGCGCCAGCGGATGCACGGGAACCAGCAGCATTTCCTCAAAGGTTTTGGTATAGAGGCGTTCGCCGCAAATGGAAAAGGTGGTTCCGGCAAAACTAATTGCCATCGACGAGAGCGCCACCATTCCCGGCAGCATGAATTCGAGATAGCTGTTGTAATCGCTGCTAATCGAGGTTCCGGGTCGGATCGAACTGCCCAGTCCCAAGCCAAACGCGATAATGTAAATCAACGGCGAGACCAGTCCGGAGGCGGCGACTTGGGTAATGCGAACCCGCAAATCCAGCCAATCCCCCCAGAAAATCGTGAGGCTGTCGGCAAAGATGCTTCGCAATTGCGAGGTGTTGACGGTTTTTCCGAGATCGATCGATGGCTGAAAACTCACCCTAAACAATCCTGTGCGTGTATTCTCTTATCGTACTGGTAACATTTTGTAATGTTTTTGGAAAATTAGCGAGTCGGTTTCGCAGCATTCTCGTTTGCGGGAGGAACGGGGTCGTAACCGCCGGGATGAAATGGATGGCAGCGCAACACCCGTCGAATCGCCAACCCGCCGCCACGCCAGGGACCGAATCGTTCGATCGCTTCAATGGCATATTGGGAACAGGTGGGATGAAATCGACAGGCGGGTGAAAATAGCGGCGACACGAACGTGCGGTACATTCGGATTGTGCCCAGGAGAAAAGCTTTCATCATGTGGACGGCGATACCCTAAAGTGGTGAAAAAGCGATGGAGTCTTGGCGATCGTTGAGTGCGTTGTTAGTTTGGATGGAATCGGTTCCCCCGTTGTGGATTAATGTCGGACTGGTCGGTGCCTGGTTGGGCGTGATTTTGCTGATTGCAGAAGGATTGTATCGCTACAGGGCAGCCGATCCGGAAGTGATGCGCAAAGTCGTCCACATCGGGAGCGGGAACGTGATTTTGATGGCGTGGTGGTTGCAGATTCCCGCCTGGATTGGCATTGCTGCCGGGATAATTGCTGCCGCGATCGCCCTACTGTCCTACCGATTTTCTATTTTACCGGGACTCAACAGCGTCGGTCGCAACAGCTTGGGGACATTTTTCTACGCCGTTAGTATCGCCGTCACGATCGCGTGGTTTTGGCCGCTGGATTTACCCCAATACGCCGCGATCGGAATTTTAACGATGACGTGGGGAGATGGATTCGCCGCCATTATCGGTCAGCGATTCGGTCGTCACGGTTACCAACTTTGGGGAATGAACAAGAGTTGGGAAGGAACGCTCGCCATGATTGCGGTTAGCTATGTCGTCAGCAGTTCGATCTTGTTTTCCGTCCAGGGAAACTGTTGGGAAACGTGGTTGGTTTCGGCGGCGGTGGCATTAGTCGCGGCGAGTTTGGAAGCCTTTTCTAAATTGGGACTGGACAATCTTACCGTTCCCATTGGCGCTGCAACTGTCGGATTCATCTTGCACCAGCTTTATTAACCGTTTGTAGTAAACGCTTTAGCGTTTCTTCCCCGCAATTTCTCAAGAGGGAAAGAAATCATCCTCAATCACCTCCTCCGGCAAATAAGAACAGGTTTCGGGAAACAGATACGACGACGCTCCCCCTTCCCGCATGGCAATTTTGACGCCATTGCTATATGCTTCGGGAATGGCATCGGCGAGTTCTGAGGCAAAGCTGGGATTGCGTTCGATCGACTTTTGCAGGCGATCGCGTTGTTCGCGAATGGTATCGAGACGTTGGTTGTCCCGTGCTTCCGGCTGATACTGCCAAATTAACAGATTTCCCAATAAGATTTCGAGACAGTTGACCAGCAATTCGTGCTTTTGCTGTCCCAACGCCTCAATTTCTTGACTGAGGTTCTCGACATCGAGCCGATTGAAATCGTAGTTTCTTAAAAACGCGGCTTGCTCTTGCGTCCACGCATGGAAATCGGTGTGATACAGATCGCTCATTCGCCCAATCGGTCTGGAACTTTATTTAGCATACCATTATTTGGCATATTTGATATGCAATTCGGTGGTAGACTTCCTATGTCATGAGAAGGTGGGCATTGTGAGTTGGCAAGGGAGCGGCATCGTTTCA
>CAYQUF010000084.1:0-20401 GCA_964420595.1 uncultured bacterium | reverse complement strand
CCGCTCCCGGATGTAATGTATATGATAGGAAGGGAAACATTTCTTAATATTGTTAGCTGAATGCTACTGTCTCCTGCCGGGATCGAGAAAATCAAAGAATCTTTAACACAAAAAGTATTTTTTGGCAACAAGCCCACCCCCGAACTCCTCGCCATCTTGCTGGTGTACTTCGTCCAGGGGATTCTGGGGTTGGCGCAGCTTGCCGTCAGCTTCTTCCTCAAAGACGAATTGGGACTGAGTCCGGCGGAAGTCTCGGCATTGATGGGCATCGTCGCCCTGCCCTGGATGGTCAAACCCCTGTTTGGCTTCATTTCCGATGGCGTTCCCCTATTCGGCTATCGCCGCCGTTCCTATTTAATCCTGTCGGGATTGCTCGGCGCGGGATCGTGGATTGCCCTCGCCACGGTTGTCGATAACGCTTGGACGGCGACCCTAGCGATTTCGGCGGGTTCCCTGTCAGTGGCGATTAGCGACGTGATTGCCGACTCCTTGGTGGTCGAACGCGCGCGAGACGAATCCCTCAGCAACATCGGTTCGCTCCAATCCCTGTGCTGGGGAACGTCAGCCCTCGGCGGGATCGTCACCGCCTACTTTAGCGGTTCGCTGCTAGAGCATTTCAGCACTCATACCGTGTTTCTGATTACCGCGTCCTTCCCGTTATTCGTTTCAGCCGTAGCGGGATTAATTGCCGAGAATCGAGTTAGTTCCCAGATTGACTTCTCCGCCTTCAAGCACCAAGTCGGACAGCTCAAAGGGGCAATAACGCAGAAATCGATTTGGCTGCCGACAGTATTTCTATTTATTTGGCAAGCGACACCTACCGCAGAATCGGCATTCTTCTTCTTCACCACCAACGAACTCGGATTCGAGCCGGAGTTTCTCGGTCGGGTGCGACTGGTGACCAGCATCGCGGCGTTGGTTGGCGTGTGGTTGTTTCAGCGGTTTTTTAAAGGAGTCGCCTTCCGCAAAATCTTCTTTTGGTCTACGGTACTCTCGGCAGGGTTGGGGATGACGACGCTGCTGTTGGTGACCCACGCCAACCGCGCCATTGGCATCGGCGATCGCTGGTTTAGTTTAGGCGATAGTCTAGTGTTGACCGTAATGGGTCAAATTGCCTTCATGCCGGTGTTGGTGCTGGCGGCTCGCTTGTGTCCCAAGGGCGTAGAAGCGTCGCTGTTTGCCCTATTGATGTCGGTTTCTAACTTCGCCGGATTCCTCTCCCGAGAAGGGGGAGCAGTGTTGATGCATGGGTTGGGAGTCACTCAAACTAATTTCGACAATCTCTGGCTGCTGGTGGTGATTACCAATCTCAGCACGCTGTTACCGCTGCCATTTTTAAATTGGTTGCCCGATACCAGTGCGAGTGGGGATGGAGAACCCGAAACGCCATCCACTTCGGAGGGCAATTCTGCCAATTCGGTCGAACCCGTCGCTGCCAGTCAATAACATTTGTCGGGGTTTGGTCTCCAAACCCTCGGTCTGCTGAAAACGCTAAAGCGTTGACTACGAACTGTTCCGTCAAGAACCAAATCGTCAAGATGCAAACTCAAAAACGCTCGACTCACACGCCGTACACTCGCGAAGATTGGGTGAAAGGCTACCAATCTCAACCGCAGGAATTCGATTACTGGATTGACGACGTAGACGGCGAGATTCCCACCGAACTCCACGGCACGTTCTTTCGCAACGGTCCCGGCTTGCTTGAGGTCAACGGTCAGCCGATTCACCATCCCTTCGACGGGGACGGGATGATTAACGCCATTGCCTTTCAGAACGGTCGTGCCTTCTATCGCAATCGCTACGTGCGTACCGAAGGCTATCTCAAGGAGCGAGAAGCCGGAAAAATTTGCTATCGTGGCGTGTTTGGCACCCAAAAACCAGGGGGATGGCTGGCGAATGCCTTCGATTTCAACCTCAAAAATATTGCCAATACCCACGTGATTTACTGGGGCGGTAAATTAATGGCGCTGTGGGAAGCTGCCGAACCCCATCGCCTCGATCCCAATACCCTCGAAACCCTCGGACTGGAAACCCTCGACGGGACGTTGCAACCGGGCGATGCCTTTGCCGCCCATCCCCACATCGACCCCAGTTGCGCCGCAGACGGAGGCGACCCCTGTTTGGTCAATTTTGCCGTGAAAGCCGGACCGTCTACCACCATTACGATTTACGAGCTGAATCCGGCGGGGCGAGTCGTTCGGCAACACGCCCATTCGGTTCCCGGATTTGCGTTTTTGCACGATATGGCGATTACGCCGAATTACTGTATCTTTTTCCAAAATCCGGTGCGGTTCAATCCGATCCCGTTTGCGTTGGGATTGCGGGGAGCGGCGCAGTGCTTGAAGTTTGACCCCAAACAGCCGACGAAAGCGATTTTAATTCCGCGATGGGGCGATCGCCCGGTTAAAATACTGGAAACCGCTCCTTGTTTCGTATTCCACCATGCCAATGCGTGGGAATCTGGCGATGAGGTCTGGGTCGATTCAATTTGCTACGACTCGCTGCCCAGTGTCGATCCCGATGCCGATTTTCGCCAGGTCGATTTTGATGCCGTTCCGGAAGGACAGTTGTGGCGGTTCCGATTGAATTTAGCTGACGAGACGGTTGCTTCCCAAGTGTTGGAAAGTCGCTGTTGCGAGTTCCCCAGCCTGCACCCGAATCGGGTGGGACGCGAATACCGCTATTTATATCTTGGCGTTGCTCGCCAGCTTGCCGGAAACGCCCCGCTCCAAGGTGTAGCTAAACTCGATCTGCAAACGGGCGATCGCCAATCTTGGAGTGCCGCGCCGCGCGGATTTAGTGGCGAACCGGTGTTCGTTCCCCGTCTGGGCGGTACGAGTGAAGATGATGGTTGGGTTTTATCGTTAATCTACGATGCGAGTTCTCATCGCTCGGATCTGTGTATTTTCGATGCCCAAAATTTAAATTCGGGTCCCGTGGCTCGGTTGCATTTAAAGCATCACATCCCGTATGGCTTGCACGGCAGTTTTACGCGCGAGTATTTCGGTGCAAGTACGTAAACTTTAAGGCGATCGCTCGAGATTTTTACTGAGGGAGGTATATTCTTAAGTAAAGTCTTGCCTTCAGAACAGATAGCGTCGTTCGTTCGCAAGTCACGTTTGAGTCATCTTGGGCGGATTGCCACGGCGACCGTTATCAACCTCGGAAAATGGGGAAACTAAAGAGGGGATATCTCAGGCTAATTGGGATGCATGAAGTTCAGTATTGTCATTACTACTTATAATCGCTTACCCCTACTGAAACGGGCAATTGAGTCGGCATTGGCTCAAACAATTCCCTGTGAAGTGGTCGTGGCGGATGACGGCTCCAATGACGGGACGCAAGAGTTTGTCTCGGATTGGGTGAAGACTTTGGGCGATGGCGGGAATCGGCGTTTGGTCTACCACGTCAATCCACGCAATGTCGGTCACTCGGAAACCATGAATGCGGGGGTGCGCGTGGCGACGGGAGAGTGGATCAAGCCGTTGGACGATGACGATTATTTAGCCAATAATTGCATTGAAGAGATGGCAAAGGCGATCGCGTTGCGTCCCGAAGCAGTGATTTGCTCGGCGCAAGCGGTTCAGGTCGATAGCAATGGGGTCGAACTCAGTCAGACCCGACAAATCGGACCGGGTCAGATTTTTTACATTCCCCAAGAAGATATTCATTACGGGATGCTGGTCGAGCAAGTGCCGTTTGGAACGCCCGTACAGGTCGCCTTTCGCAAAGACGCCTTCGAGCGATCTGGGGGATGGGATTCCCAGCTAGATGGCAATTGCGACGATATCGATTCTTGGATTCGACTGACGCAGTACGGCGATGCGCTTTTTATCAATCAATGTTTGGCGTATCGCACGATTTGGACGGGGGCGTACAATCAAAAAATTCCCGTCCGAACTCGACTGGATACCAACCTGTTGATGAAGCAGCGAATTTATACGCTGGTGAATTCAAAATATCAATGGTCGATTCCTGAATTTTCGAAGATTCGCGGGTATTTAAAATTACACTGGAGCCTCGTTGCTCTCAAACAAGGGAAGTTTCTGACTGGGATTAAAACCGCATTTCCTGCTTTCTTTTCGATGGGAGCTTGGAAATTACTTATTAACGCCATATTGTCGCGCAATCGGTATTTTTCCGAACCCGCCGGACAGGGGGAATCGTTAAAGCGCGATCGCCATGAAGAGAAAGAGAAAGAGCGCATTGTCGCGGTGCGTCAATCCCTACGTTGGCGTTGGGGACGAGCGGCAATTTCTCATGGCAATATTTGTCTCGGGTTAAATTTAATGCGGCAATCCTTCTGTCAGCTTTTTAAAGCTAACAGCAATCGCGATCTCAATTTGTCTCCGCAACTTCCGGAAGTGTCCCCCGAACAAAAGCTGAATGCGAACGTTCGCTTAATCGATAACCTTTACAATTTTACCAATCATAAATATCGCTCCCAGTTGCCGAAAATTTGCCATCTGCGCGCGTACGTTCGGTTGCGTTGGGGATGGACAACCTTGAGACAGGGCAACTTATGGTCGGGCATCCAATTACTGTTTCCCAGTCTGTTGTCAATTCCAGCTTGGCAAATTTGGTGTTCGGTCGCGCGCAACAATCGCTCCATCAAACAAAATGAAAGCGTGCGTAAAGTCACGTTATTGTAAAAATATTAAGACCCCCTGAATCCAAGGGGTCAGATCGTGAAGCTAGCGAATTGAATTAATAATGATTGCCGGACTTGCGATGGTGAACGGCAGTTTTAGCCTCTGGTTGCAAGACGTTTCCAGATTGCACTTCGGCATAAATGAGCCAGTGATCGCCGCATTCCATGCGATCGCTCACTTCGCATTCGAGATACGCCAAGCTCTCTTTAATTATCGCACAGCCATTATCCGCTTCTTCGGTTTCAATTCCCGCAAACCGATCTTCTCCCGGTGCGAACGGCTTGAGAAAGTGTTTCATAATCCCGATATGGCGTCCTTGAGCCAGGATATTCAGTACCATGCGATCGCCCCGATGCAACAGCGATTCGATCGCCCGATCTTTCGCCACCGCAATGGTCAATCCCGGCGGGTTAAATGTGGCTTGCGACACCCACGACGCCAGCATCGCACCGCTAATTTCCCCTTTGGTCGCCGTCATCACGCACAACGACCCGACAATCCGACCCACTGCTTGTTCGACATTGCTAGCGGGTTTGCGAGGGGCGCGAACTTTATTGGCTTTGCGCAAGGATTGAGCAAAGTCCGTCCCCACTTCTTCGCAATATTTCAACGTCACGTCGGTGGGTTTGAATTTCACCCGAATCGGATCGAACGCAAACTGATAGCCCGCATTGCGCAATTTATTTTCTAATAAATCGATCGCCTCGCCGCTCCAACCAAAGGAACCGAATACGCCTGCGGGTTTATTCTTAGACGCGCTCGATAAAATGATTCCTAATGCGGTTTGAATGGGTGTCGGCGCGTGACCCGTAATCGTGGGCGAACCGATGATAAACCCATTGCATTTTTCGACCGCCTCTTGAACTTCAGCAGGATCGGCAACTTCGGAATTAATCGCCTCGACTTTCACGCCGGCTTTCGTCAACCCCCGCGCGATCGCCTGTGCGAGCGTTCCCGTATTGCCATACGCCGAAGCGTAAATCAGCGCCACCGACAGTTCTTGACGCTTTTGTTGCTGGCTCCACTCCCGATACAGTTGGGTCAATTCCTTCAGTCCGTCCCGGACCAAAGGTCCGTGACCGGTGGCGTAAAAACTGACCGGCGGCACTGTCTCTAATTTATCGAGAACCGTTTCCACTTGACTGGCATAAGGAGCCATCAAACAGTCAAAATAATAGCGCCGATCTTCTAAATAAGTTTTCCAACCTTCGTCAAACAGTTGGTCGCCGCAAACGTGAGCGCAGAAAAACTTATCGGTATAGAGAATTTGGGTTTTAGAATCGTAAGTACACAGGCTATCGGGCCAGCGCGGCGTGGGAATCGGGGTGAACAGCAAGCGATGACCTTTGCCGAGGTTGAGAGTTTCTTCCCCACGCATGACTTTAATTTTCAACTCGCGATCGCCCATTAGACTTTCGAGCGCCAGAGCGGCTGGATTGGAGCAAACAAAGGTCAATTGCGGCGCAATATCGAGTAAGGCATTTAACGTAACGGCGCGGTTGGGATTGACGTGTCCCAAAATAACAAAATCGACTTGGGTTAAATCGATTCGTTTTTGTAATTCTTCCAGATAAATTTTGGTAAATGATTCGCCAGGGGGGTCGATTAACGCTGTTTTATTCCCTTGAATTAGATAGGAATTCGCCGTAGTTCCCCGTTGCAGGGCGTATTCGATTTCAAACCGCAACCGTCCCCAACTGCGCGATCGTACGAGTTGAGTATCGGGCGCAATTTGGACGACTTGCGCGTCCCTCGGTCTGGCGGTGGCTTCGGTGGCTGGGGTGGCAATGTCTGGCATAACTTTAGTCTCGAATTAACAATCAGTCAGCGAATGAAGAATAGGGCATTCTCGTAGGTTGGGTTGACGAAGGAAACCCAAAAAAGCCTCGATCGTGTTGGGTATCGTGCCTCAACCCAACCTACGTTTTGAGTTTCGACTTAGTAGTAGTTCCCCACCTTGCGATGGTGAACGGCGGTGAGCGAATCGGGTTTGGAAACGCGACCGTTATCGACACTGCTGTACACGATCCAGTGATCGCTGCACTCCATCCGACTTTGTACCGTACATTCGAGATACGCCAGTGCTTTGGTTAAAATGGGCGAACCGTTACTCGCCGGTTGGGTTTCAATGCCCGCAAAGCGATCGGCACCGGGAGGAAATCGCTTCAGAAAGTGTTTCATCAGCCCGCCTTCGTTGCCTTCTTCCAAGACATTAAGTAAAAAGCGATCGCCCACTTGCATTAACGATTCGATCGCCCGGTCTTTCGCCACTGCGATCGTAATTCCCAACGGTTCAAAGCTAGCTTGCGACACCCAAGATGCGAGCATGGCGCTGGTGAGGTCGCCTTTTTTCGCGGTGATAATATACAGTCCGCTGCTAATGCGTCCCAGGGCTTTTTGTAAATCCGAATCGAACGATTTTTTCTTTTTAATCTTGCGATCGCGGGTGAGCAATTGCCCCATGTCCGTTCCCGCTTCCTCGCACATTTGATAGAGCTGTTCGTCCGGGGCATCTTTGAGGCGAATTGGGGCAAATCCCTGACCCAATCCCAAATCCCGAAACTGACTCAACAGCGGATCGACGGGTTCGTCATCGCCGCCGTAACATTCAAATACACCGATCGCTTGTTTGTCGTGCGCCGCCGCAACAACGGTGCTAATGGCATCCAACGCCGCCGTAGCAATGGTTCCAGACGCCGGTGGCGTGCCGATGACAATTCCCGCACAGCGTCCGACCAGTTCGTGAACTTCCTGGGGGTCGGCGGATTTGAGATCCATCATTTCCACGCCAACGCCGGTTTTGGTCAATCCCCGCGCAATCGCTTGCGAAATGCGATCGCTATAGCCGTAATCTGCCACGTAAAACAACGCTACGAAGGTGTCGGCTTTCGCTTGCGCCTGACTCCACTGGCGATAGCGTCCGGTGAGTTCGCGCAGGTTATACCGCAGCAGGGGACCGTGACCGGTGGCGATGGTGGTAATATTCCCCAGCTTGTCCATCCGTTTCATCGCTGAAAGGACAGACCGCGCGTTAGGAGCCATGAGGCATTCGTAATAAAATTGGAAATCTGCCTCAATTGCCCCTAAGTCTTCGTCGTAGGTTTTGTCAGAGCAGTAATGCAGTCCGAACGCATCGCAGGTAAACAGCGTTTCGGTTTTGGCATCGTAGGAGAAAATCGTATCGGGCCAGTGCAAGTTCGGCGCGTTGACGAATTGGAGGACGTGTCCGTTGCCCAGATCCAGGGTATCGCCGTTTTTGACCACCTGACGCTCGAACGGTTGGTGGACGAAGTTTTCCAGAAAATCAATCGCAACCTTCGCACCGACGACCGTGGCTTGCGGAGCCAGTTGCAACACGTCTTTGACCAGACCGCTGTGGTCGGGTTCGGTGTGGCTGATGACCAGGTAATCGATTTGTTTGGGATCGATTAATCCGGTTAGGGTATCGAGATACAGTTGGCGGAATTTTTCGTGGGACGTATCGACTAAGGCGACTTTTTCGCCGCGAATGAGAAAAGAATTGTAGGTGGTGCCGTTTTGCAGTCCGAATTCGATATCGAAGCGATCGCGATCCCAATCGAGCGAGCGAATGGCGGTCGTGTCGGTCGCAACCTCTTCGGTCTGCATCGTCAGCCGTTTTTGGACTGGTTCGGTAGCCACTACCATAAAGAACCCTCCTGACAAGTCAAGTCGTAATGACTTTGGTTGCTATTATTGTGACACGGATTATTTGTAAATTTTTATAAAATTTTCTATATCACCCTTAAGCCAGGTCAATGAGAGGATGGTAAGATTGCTCGATTCCCCTGTAGAGCGGCGTTCGACGCCATTGCTGCCCGATCGCCCTTTATTTATGGAGATTTCGACTGAGCGCGTATGGGAATTTCGATCGCGAATTCCGTCCCCTGCTCTGGCGAACTGTTGCAGCGAATCGATCCGCCATGTCCTTGCACGATCTGGTAGCACAGCGAGAGTCCCAATCCCGTCCCTTTACCCGGCGATTTCGTGGTAAAGAAGGGATCGAACACGCGCTGTTGAGCGTCTGGCGCAATTCCCGCGCCGTTATCGCGAACCGCAATGGACACCCGCTCCGGTTGAGATTGCCAAGTGCGAATCGTAATTGCTCCGGTGTCGCCGTTTTGCTCGATGGCGTCGATCGCATTTTGCAGCAGGTTGAAAAATACCTGGTTGAGCTGCTGGGGACGACATTCAACCTTGGGAAGGTCGCCGTAGTCTTTGCAAATCTCGATCTTGTCTTCTAGGCGATATTGCAGCATGGCGAGACTGCTGTCGATTCCGTCGTTGAGGTTGACGGCTTTGGTTTCGGCTTCGTCGTGATGAGAGAAATTCCTTAATTTTTGCACGATCGACCGAATGCGATCGCTTCCGACCCGCATCGATTGCAGGATTTTGGGCAAATCTTCGCGCAAGTAATCGAGATCGAATTCTTCTTCTATCTCGGCGCGATCGCTCGTATCGCAACGGTCGATCGCTTCTAGCAAAAGGTCGCTATAGTCTTGGGCGTGGGGTAAATTTGCATGGATAAAATTATTGGCATTATTGATTTCATGAGCGACTCCAGCCACCATGCGTCCCAAGCCAGACAATTTTTCACTTTGAATTAATTGAGATTGCGTGTTTTTTAATTCTTCTAAGGTTTCTTGTAACTGTTGGGCGCGCGCTTGCGATTCTTGTGCCGTTGTCTGCACGGTCGCATAAAGTTCGGCTTGCTGGAGGGCAATTCCGAGCTGATCGCCCAGTTGTCGCAGCAGTTGCGCTTCAGACGTTTTCCACTTGCGCGTTCCCCGACATTCGTGGGCAATCAGCAATCCCCAGAGGCGATCGCGAATGATAATTGGCACGATTAAGTTAGCGCGAACTTGTAATTTTTCTAAAAATTTAACGTGACATTCATTTAATCCAGCCTCGTGAATGTCATCGATAGCGCGGATTCGCCCTTCTTCATACAAGTGAGCGTATTTCCCCGAAAAGCAGTCATCCGCACCCAAATCCCCCAACACCGAGTCCCACGGTTCCACCACGTCCTCGACCACCACAACCCCATGCCAACCTTCGACAAACTGGTAGATGACCACGCGATCGGTTTCGAGGAGCTGGCGTACCCCTCGCACCGCCGTTTGACGGATCGTATCGAGATCGAGGGTACTGCGAATTTGATTGGTGACCAAGCGCAACAGAGATTCCCGCTCGGCAGCCAAGCGCGTGGCATGATGGAGTTGGGCGCGATCGATCGCAATGCCGAGTTGGGGGGCAACCGCTTCGAATAATTGCTGTTCCCACTCCGTCCATTCCCGTTCGCGATCGCACTGATGCGCCCCGATAATCCCATTCACCTGTCCTTGATAGCGGGTGGCAATGGCGAGCATGGAGCGAATCGAGAGATCGCTGGCAACTTTTTGAGAGCGATCGCCCAATCCGGGGAAATCGCGAAACCGCTTGACAGCCACCGGTTGGGACTGCGACATTAATAGCCGCAGATGGGGGTTGTCATCCAGGGGAACCTTTAATCCCAACTGGCTCGGGTAGTCGCTTTGGTTGTACTCGCCTCGGGTAATCAACACCGATTTATCCTCGGGATCTTGTACCAGGAGGCTGACGCGGCTGCAATTGAGTGCCAGAGCCAGCAACCGACATGCCGAACCGAGAACTTCATCGAGATCGAGAGTGCTGCTGAGGCGGTTGTTAATCTGATTGACCAGCTTCGACAGCTTCACCTGACGCTCGAGTTCGCGCAGGCGGCGAGATTGCGAATCTTTCTTCGCGATCGCTGGTGGCTCTTGACTCCCGACTCCGTTCGCTGCATTGTCGTCGGGGAGAGGGCGGGACGATCCGGATTTCCCGATAACCATAAAGTTACAATATTAGCCGAACGATAAATTGTGCGTAAATAGTTTGGTGAGATAGCACTCCTGCCTGTCTTACAATCCTAACAATTACTACTTAGAATTTAATTGTAAGATGGAGGGTTTTCACGATCGCCTCCCGTAACCCTCGAACCCAATGCCAACTTCACATCAGACCTGGTTAGCCCTCGCGATTGGGAACTCTAAACTCCATTGGGCTTGCTTTGGCGAAGATCGCCTGCAAGCCACCTGGAATACCCCTCACATGACGGCGATGGAAGTCGAACGGCTGACTCGCTCCAACTTCGATCCCAACGCTTGGACGCAATGCGATCGTATCCCTATCATTCCCCAGCTTAACGCAGCGATCCCGATTTGGATGGCTTCCGTGGTTCCCGAACAAGCCGAGTTGTGGCAGACTTATGCGTGGGTCGAAACCCTCGCCCTCGACGACCTGCCGCTGCGCCAGACTTATCCGACCCTGGGGATCGATCGCGCCTTAGCCGTCGTTGGAGCCGGATCTCGCCTGGGATATCCGATTCTCGCCATCGACGCGGGAACCGCACTGACCCTGACGGGAGCGGACGCAGAGCAAACCCTAGTCGGCGGTGCAATTTTACCTGGATTGGGATTGCAACTGGCATCGTTGAGCAGTGGAACGGCGCAACTTCCGCAATTAAACGCCAGGGAGATAGCGGCGTTACCGTCCCGTTGGAGTGCAAACACGCCAGAGGCGATTCAAAGCGGCGTCATTTATACCCTTGTCGCCGGATTGAATGATTTTATCCAGGCGTGGTGGCAGCAATTTCCCGAGAGTGGGGTGGCTCTGACGGGGGGCGATCGCGAGGTACTCTGGAACTATCTGAAAGAGCGATTTCCCGAAACGGCCGCTAGAGTCACGGTAGACGCCAATTTGGTGTTTTGGGGAATGCAGGTTGCCCGAGATCGCTAAAGAGACCAAATCCCTTGTACGGGCGAACGGCCGTTCGCCCCTACCCCTCATCATCTCACGCCACCGTTATCGTCCCCTTAAAATAATCTTGCAAGTGGCGATCGTGGTCGTGGGAGAGTTCGCCGTCGGGGAGAGCATCGGGGGAAAACGCTTTCACCTCCAGGATTTCAGACGGATCGCGCACCGCCATCGTCCCGTCTACTTCCACTTCCAAGACGATACTGATCGAATGAATTCTCGGATCGCGATCGGGAGCCGAATACACCCCCACCATCCGCCGGATTTGCCGCAATTCCAACCCCGTTTCCTCCGCGAGTTCCCGTTTCGCCGCCGTGGCAATATCTTCGCCCCAATCGATAATCCCGCCGGGTAACCCCCATTTTCCCGTATCGCTGCGCCGAATAAAGACGATGCGACCGTCGGGTAAAATTGGAATTAGGTTCGTTCCCGTAATGGGATGGCGAAAGATAACGCCTAGAACCGCTTGGGTAAATTGCCACCATCGACGCATAAAAACCAATAAAATGTAGCGATAGACTCTTTTACTGTAAAAGATTATGCGATCCGATCGCTGCGTTGCCGTCGCCAGGAGATCCACCGATGACCGATACGCCGAAGCCTTACGATAAAAGTTACGGGAGCGCCACCGACGAAGATACCCTCGACCTGTGGCAGCAAGGCTATCAGGACTACCGAGATAACCTGGAATTTCCCGTCCGCGCCGACGATCCCGAGTATATGGCGGGATGGGGACGAGCGGAAGCCGATTACACTGAAGCTGAGGAGAGCGAGTCGGAGCCGTACGAGTATTGAACTGCGGCAAAGCAACGCTTTGATTGGCAATCCGATCTAACTGGTTTGAGTGCGATACAGTCGTTCGGAATCTAGACAAAGTTTGTTGTAGTATTTTGAATTGCTGTTTCAATTGACTATTATTTGTATCGTATTGATTGAAATATTTTTGATAGCAAAAATATCAGGGCTAAATCAAATATTTTAAATTTTTTAAAAAATCTTGAGTTAGATTGAAATTTCAAAAACTTGACTCCTGACCCTCTCCATTCGTGACACTTGACAAAATCATCGGTTAAATTGGAGCCAAATTTCTAACCGCCACCGGAGTATCGAGATGGCTAACCCCGATCCGAGACGAGTATTGCTGGCTGCGTTGGGCATATTGAGTTGGGGAATTGCACTCGGTTTCGATGTAGGCATCGTCCGAGCTGGAGACAGTCGAGAAGTCCCTAAAGTCCAGGTTCGAGATAACCGTCAAGCCGAAGCCGATCGCCTGTTTGACGAAGCCCTAGAACTCTACCGACAAGGAACGGAAGCCTCGTATCGAGCGGCGATCGCGCAGTGGGAACAAGCCCTCGCCATCTATCGAGAACTCGGATCGGACAGCGCAGACAATACCGCTAAAACGTTAATTTGGATCGGATCCGCCTACGAAGCTCTAGGACAGCCACAGCAGGCTCTGGAGCATTACCAGCAAGCCTTGCGCGTCCGTCGCGAAATCGGCGATCGCCCTGGAGTTGCCCTCGCGCTCAACAACGTTGGTTCTGCCTACTACACGCTGGGACAGTTCCAGCAAGCCTTAGACCATTTCGAGCAAGCCTTGTCCGCATATCGCGAGCTGGGCGATCGCGCCAGTATGGCTCCAACTCTCAATAACATCGGCAATATCTACAGTATCCTGGGACAGCCGCAACGGGCGCTAGACTATTTCGAGCAAACCTTGGCGATCGTGCGCGAGAGTGAGAATCGCCCTGGAGAAGCCATTACCCTCGTGAGTCTGGGCGTTGCCCACCTGAAGCTCGAACAGTTCCAGCAAGCCCTGAAGTATTACGAGCAAGCCTTACCGATCTTTCGCGACATCGGTCATTTCGCAGGGGTGGCTACCGCTCTCCACAACATCGGCGGAATCTACGACAAACTGGGACAGCCGCAGCGAGTGTTAGAGTCTTACGAACAAGCCTTACCGATTTTTCGCAAAATTGGCGATCGCGTCGGCATTGCCACCACGCTCACCGGTCTCGGTCGGGCTTACGATCGCTTGGGACAGTCGCAGCAAGCCATCGACTATCACCAACAAGCCTTATCCATCCATCGTCAAGTAGGCGATCGCTCCACAGAAGCCGTCACGCTCTACAATTTAGCCGTGGCGCACCGGAATTTAGGCAATTTCGACGAGGCGATCGAATCGATCGAAGCCACCCTCGACATCGTGGAAACCCTCCGCAGCGACATCGCCAGTCCCGAACTGCGCACCTCCTACTTCGCCACCCTTCAAAACTACTACAGCTTCTACATCGACCTGCTGATGGAACTGCACCGACAGCAACCCGATGCCGGTTACGACGCACTAGCCTTCCACGCCAGCGAACGCACTCGCGCCCGTTCCTTAATCGAACTGCTCGCCGAAGCCAATGTCAATATCCGTCGCGGCATTCCCCCAGAACTGACAGAACGCGAAAATACTCTCCGCCAACAGCTCAACGCCGCCGCTTTGCAACGACAGGCACTTTGGCGCGGTGGCGAACCCGACCGAAGTGCGATCGCCGCAATTGACCGCCAAATCCAACAACTCGAAACCGAATTGCAACAGGTCGAAGCCGATATCCGCCAAACCAGCCCCGAAGCCGCCGCCCTCAAATACCCCGAACCCTTGACTTTAGAAGAAGTCCAGCGACAGGTGGTCGATGAAGAAACCGTGCTGTTGCAATACTTTCTTGGAAAAGACCGCAGTTTTGTCTGGGTCGTCACCTCCGACGACTTGACCAGCGTCGAACTTCCCGGACGGGAGCAAATTACTCGTCTGACCACCAAAGTGCGCCGCACCATTACCGATCGCATTGCCAGACGACGGCAATTAACGATAGCTGCTAGCGCGCTCGCCGACGCCATTCTCGCCCCAGTTGCCGATCGCTTGGCGGGAAAACGCTTACTCGTGGTCGCCGATGGCATTTTGCAAACGATTCCCTTCTCGGTGCTGGCGACTCCGGGACAGTCGAAATACACTCCCTTGTTGGTCAATTACGAAATCGTCCATTCTCCCTCGTCTTCTTTGATCGGCACCGTGCGCCAGTTCCACCCGAACCGACCCCAACCTGCCAATACCCTCGCCGTCGTCGCCGATCCGGTGTTTGGAGGAGAAGATGACGATCGCGCCAACGTTCGAGGCGAAGCCAATCTCCAAAGCAGTGCTTGTTATGCCAAGATCCCAACCCCCCTCCCCGGAACCGCTACGGAAGCCGAAGCAGTGACTAACTTGGTTTCGCCGTCGGAAATGCTAGTCGCAATGGAGTTCGACGCCCAGCGACAACTGATTCTCAGCGATACCCTCAGCCAGTATCGCATCGTTCACCTGGCAACTCACGGCTGTTTTGACGAAACCAATCCCAGCCTGTCGGCGTTAGCGCTGTCTTTGGTGGATGAAGCGGGAAATGCGATCGACGGCTATCTGCGCTTGCACGACATTTACAACCTCAATTTACCGGCGGATTTGGTGGTGTTGAGTGCCTGTCAGACGGCGATGGGGGAAAACGTGCGCGGCGAAGGCACGATCGGTTTGACACGGGGCTTTTTCCAAGCGGGAACGTCGCGGTTGGTGGCGTCGTTATGGAAGGTGTCGGATGCGTCTACGGCACAGTTGATGGAGCAGTTTTATCGTAATTATCTCGATGCAGGGGTGACGCCCGCGCAGGCGTTGCGATCGGCGCAGTTGCAAATGTGGGAAGACCAGACGAATCCGGCTTGGCAAAATCCTTATTATTGGGCGGCGTTTGTGTTTCAGGGAGAATGGCGTTAAGGCAAAAATGGTCTAACTTTTTCCGGAGTTGCGATTAAATTATTTGCTAGATTTCATATAACTTGAATCCGATCGCGCCGCCGTTCCGTTAATCTCGGAAAGTATAAAAATACTGTTAAATTCTGGGCAAAATTGGGAATTGTAGGGTAAAGGCGATCGCGATCGCACTGACTGAAGCTGACGATCGCAAAAGTGTCAGCTAACGATCGCACCACTTTCGTCAAAAATAGGAACAATAGTCAGTATAGAGTTTATTAGTTTCAAGGCACGTTCTCATGTCACCGCTTCTATTAGTTTTGCTCTCGGTTAGTATCATTGCCCTGTGGATCGGCACCGAAGATTCGCGAGAAATTCACCGAATATTGCGAGGTGCGACCCTCCTAGTCGGTCTGGTTTGGATCGTGGCGATCGCACCTTGGTATCTCAAGCTCGTGATGATTCTCGCCCTGATGAATCTCGAACGCTTCTATCCGCTCAACAGCAAAGATCCTCGCACCTCGCCGTAATGCGTCATTGGGTCTGCAACCGCTCCCGCGCCGCTTGCAACGCCTGCTTCACCTGTTCGAATCCAGTTCCTCCCGCACTGTTGCGAGCCGACACCACTTGCTGAGGCGCGATCGCTGCGTAAATATCGCCCTCAAATGCTGGATGTAAGGCTTTCCACTCTTCCAAGCGCAGGTCTTTCAACAGCTTGTTCGACGCCAGACAGGTTTTGACCACCTTCCCCACCAGATTGTACGCCTCGCGGAACGGAACGCCCTTCGTCGCCAAGTAATCCGCCACGTCCGTTGCATTGGAAAAATCCTCCGCCACGGCGTCCGAGAGGCGATCGCGCCGAAATTCCAACCCTTCGTTCAGCAGAATCGCCATCGCCTCCAAACAGGCTTGCACCGTCTTAACGCTGTCGAACAGGGCTTCCTTATCTTCCTGTAAATCCTTGTTGTACGCCAGGGGAAGCGACTTCATCAGCACCAGCATTCCCTGCAAGTGTCCGAACACCCGTCCGGTTTTCCCCCGCACCAACTCCGGGACATCCGGATTCTTCTTCTGAGGCATAATACTCGATCCGGTGGCGCAGCTATCGTTGAGGGACACGAACCCGAACTCCTGGGACGCCCACATAATAATTTCTTCCGACAGGCGGCTGAGGTGAACCATAATCAAACTCGCCGCACTGAGGAATTCAATCGCAAAATCGCGATCGCTCACCCCGTCGAGACTGTTGGCGTAAATCTTCTCAAACCCCAACAATTCAGCGCTGTAGTGGCGATCGATCGGAAACGTCGTTCCCGCCAGCGCTCCGCAACCGAGGGGCGAAATATTGACGCGCCGATAAATCTCGCCCAAGCGTTCCCAGTCCCGCTGTGCCATTTCAAAATACGCCAGCAGGTGATGGGCGAGGCTGACCGGTTGGGCGCGTTGCAGGTGCGTATAGCCCGGAATCAGCGTCTCCACGTGGGACTCGGCGAGTTCCAACAGCACCGTTTGAAACTGGCGCAATTGCGTCTGAATTTGAGTTATCCCATCGCGCAGGTACAGCCGGGTATCCGTTCCCACCTGGTCGTTGCGCGATCGCGCCGTATGCAGCTTTTTACCCACATCTCCCACAATCTCGGTCAGGCGGCGTTCCACGGCAAAATGCACGTCCTCCTGGTCGATACCGGGGTTAAACTGACCTTGGCGGTATTCTTGGCGAATCTGCTCCAATCCCGACATCAGCGTTTCGGCATCGGTTTCGGTAATAATCCCGGTTTTGGCGAGCATTCGCGCGTGGGCGATCGAGCCGTTCAGGTCGTATTCGATCAACTCGATATCGAAACCGATACTGGCATTAAATCGGGCGATCGCCGGATGCAGTGCCGATTCAAATCGCTGGCTCCACGTTTTTTGCTCGCTCATGGATAAATCGTCTCTCCCTCAACGCAAAAAAAAGATAGCTCGTTGTCGAAGCTACCTCAGTCTGACATCGAGCATCATAACTCAATCGCGATCGCCCCACCCGTTCGAGGCGAACTTATCCAGTCATCCCCTTAAACCAATAGCCGACAAACAAACCAATCAACAACGCCCAGATTTGTCCCGACTCGACAAACGTCGTCCAAGCATACTGCACCCGCGTCCACAAATCCGGTTGCTGCACCTGTTGTGCCAAATAGACGCTCGTTGCCTGCAACGTTAGCAGGAAATCCCCATTACTTGCCTGGGTTGCCAGATCGTGCATCACTCTCGTCTCGCTCCTCTGTTTCAGTTGGCGTAATTTGCATCACGACCAGGGTCATATCGTCGCTATTGCGATTTCCCGGTCCGATAAACCGCTCGACCTGCTCGAACAGATACTCTAGTATGGCTTGGGGATCGGCACAATGACGACACGCCCAGTGAAATGACCGGGTGAGATTGTCTTCGTCAAAGCGATCGCCGCTGGGACTGGCAGCATCGGTAAACCCGTCGGTGTAATAAATAATCGTATCGCCGACCTCCAAATGAACCTGCGCCTCTTGGTATTGGGTGTCGTAATCCAACCCGACGAGCATTCCAAACGTATCCAGCCGCTTAATCGTATCCGTTGCCGCCTGCCACAGTAAAGGGGGATTGTGGGCGGCGTTGCTGTAGGAAAGCACCCGCGCTTGGGGATCGTACTCCGAATAAAATAGAGTCACGAAACGGCGGGAATTTTCCAAATCCGCATACATGACGCGATTGAGGTGTTGCAGAATCCGAGCGGGAGAGTGACCGTTCAGCACCTCGGCGCGCAGCATTCCCCGCGTCATGGTCATGATCAATCCCGCCGGAACCCCTTTCCCCATCACGTCCCCAATCGCGACACCCCAGCTTCCTTCTCCACCTTGAGCGCGATCGGGATTGCCTAAATGGTGGTTGGTGGGAATAAAATCGTAATAGTCGCCGCCGACGCGATTGGCAGTCCGACACGCCGCTGCCAGCTCTAACCCCTCAACTTTGGGACAGTGGCGGGGGAGCAGGCGCAGTTGAATTTCCGCACCAATTTCCAATTCCCGGTCTAAGCGTTCTTTGCGGCGCAACTCGACGGTGAGTTCGTCGTTTTCGATCGCCACGGCGGTTTGGTCGGCAATCAATCGCACCAATTTTTGTCGGGTTTCGGTCCAAGTGTAGTGGGGATCGTGGCTAAAGACGTACAACCGTCCCCGTTCGGCACTTTTGACGATAATCGGCGTTCCGAACAACTGCACGTCCGAACCGAGTTGGCGACCGACGCGATCGTCGAGTAAATGCGACAGTGGGGCTTTGAGAGAGGCGGTCGAGGCATCCGGATCGTTGCTCCCGATTTCTCGCGTTGCCGTTTCGATCGCGTGGCGAATATCCTGGCATTGGTGTCCCTCGCTACAGTGGAGCCGCTGCATCCGGATCTGACCGTTGGGTTTGAATAGTACCAACGCGCCTCCATCGGCATCGGTGACCCGACTGGTGACTAAGGGAATCAGTTCGAGAAACTGATTGAGATTGTTAAAACTGCGAAGCGCAAATCCCAGAGAACTCAACAGGTCGTGAACCTTATGCTGTTCCCTGTGCAAGCGAGCCACCAGTTCTTTCAGGGCAGAGACGGGTGTCATATCCGAATCGGAATTGTCGTTACGGCGATGCGCGGGATCGGACGGTCCTCTAGACCAAGGCACGGTAGTCATGAAACGTTCGAGATGGCGGTCAACGCAACGGTAGCGCTGGCAAAGCCGGGACAACCTCCCCCCTCCGACAGCGTTACGGGTTAGTATCGCAGAACTCTACAAGTTTTGCGCTCAATTGGCAACAAAACCGACGGTTCGAATCGTAGTGCAATGGGTTTCGACCGATCTGAAGTGTTCCTGCTAATCCTATCCTCTGAGCAACGCTTCGACAAACTCGTAACTCGAAAAGGGTCGCAGGTCTTCAATCCCTTCTCCCGCGCCGATGAACCGGATGGGCAAGCCCATTTGTTCGACCACGGCAAGGGCGACGCCGCCTCGGGCGGTTCCGTCGAGTTTGGTCAGCACTACACCACTGAGTTTAGCGGCTTCGGCGAAGACTTGCGCTTGACGCAGACCATTTTGCCCCAGGGTGGCGTCTAAGACCAGCAGCGATTCTACGACGGCATCGGGGGCTTTTTTATCGATGATGCGGCGAATTTTGCTCAATTCGTCCATGAGGTTTTTCTTGTTTTGCAGTCGTCCGGCGGTATCGACGAGCAGCAGTTCCGTCCGTCGCGCTTGTGCTGCCGAAATGCCATCAAACACGACAGCGGCGGGATCGGTGTTTTTGCCGGGGTTGGCAATGACGTCGGTATTGCTGCGCTGTCCCCAGATTTTCACTTGCTCGACGGCGGCGGCGCGGAAGGTATCGGCGGCGGCGATCAAGCAGCGGTAGTCGGATTTTTGGGCGAGGTGGGCGATTTTGCCGATGGTGGTGGTTTTACCGGAACCGTTGACCCCGGTCATCAGCCAGACGTTCAACTGGTCTTTTTCGGGAACGAAGCTGGGTTTGTAGCCGTTTTGATAGGGGCGATCGAGCATATCCCGCAAGATTTGCTTGAGATAGGCGATCGCTTCTTCGGGAGGTAGGGTTTCCTCGCGCATTCGCGCTTGCAGGGCTTCAATTACGCGATCGGTGGCTTCGACGCCTACGTCGGCTTGCAGCAGCAATGCCTCGATCTCCATGACCGCATCTTCGTTGAGCGGTCCTTGACCGACGATGGCTTTGAGTTGGTTGACCAGGTTGCGACGGGTTTTGCCCAATCCCTGACGCAATCGCTTCAGCCAGGTAATTTCTTCGGCGGAAATCTCTTCGGGTCGCCGTCCTTGTGCGGCGAGGACTTCAGCCGACCAGATAAAGTTCTCGTCGAATTCTACTTCTGGCGTTTCGGCGGCGGGTTCGGGTTCTGTCTCCGCTGGCGTTTCGGCTTCGGGAGACGGCGTCTCGATGGCGGTGGCTTTCAACCGCTCCATCCGCTCTTGACGTTCGGCTTCGGCGCGCGCCCAAAATGGTAGGGATTCGGCAGGTTCGGGTTCTGTCTCCGCTGGCGTCTCGGCTTCGGCGGCTTCTTCCGTCTCCGGAGTAGCGGGAGCCGTCGCTTCCGGTGCTTCTACAGTTTCGGGTTCGGTAGCGTCGGGTGCTT
>CAYQUF010000083.1:5506-20496 GCA_964420595.1 uncultured bacterium | reverse complement strand
GATCTTCGCGAGAAAAATGCGTTCGTCTGCGATATGGACGGCGTGATTTACCACGGCAATCGCTTGCTACCGGGGGTTTCGGCGTTTATCGACTGGTTGGATGCCTCGGATAAAAAGTTTCTGTTTCTCACCAACAGCAGCGAGCGATCGCCCCGGGAACTTCATGAGAAGATGAAGCGGTTGGGGGTTTCTGTGGGGGAGGAACATTTTTATACGAGTGCTTTGGCGACTGCGGCGTTTCTGGCACGCCAGCGTCCGGGAGGTAGTGCTTTCGTTATTGGCGAGGCGGGGTTGACGAAGGCGTTGTACGATGTCGGATTTTCGATGAACGATACCAATCCCGATTACGTGGTGGTTGGGGAAACCCGTAGTTACAGTTACGAGAAGCTCGAACGTGCCTGCGAGCATATTCGCAATGGAGCGAAGTTGATCGGCACGAATCCCGACGTGACCGGTCCGAGCGAAAAGGGGATCGTTCCGGCGACGGGGGCGTTAATGGCACCGTTGGAGATGACGACGGGGTCGAAGGCTTATTTTGTCGGCAAACCCAATCCGCTGATGATGCGCAATGCTTTGAAAAAGTTGGGCTGTCGGCGGGAGGAAACGGCGATTGTGGGCGATCGCATGGATACGGATATTATTGCCGGAATTGAGTCGGAAATCGAGACGGTGTTAGTCCTCAGCGGCGTGACTCAAAAGTCGGATTTAGACCGATTTGCCTATCAGCCGGATCGCATTCTCGATGGGGTCGGCGATTTGGTTCCCTCGTCGGGTTGAGGGTGGGGTGGCACCTAAGCTGCCCTGACAGTGTTGGCTTTTTAGTCAAGTGTATGGTCAGGTTAGATGTTTGGTTCCGCTCGACGCGATCGCGAAACCCCCTCCCACCTTGACCCGAAAACGATTCGATTTCTGTATACAGGGTAATTATATCATAATTGGCATAAACCGTCAAACTCATCGGGTTAATTTTGCCAAGATAGTTCGATCGAGTATGAGTTGGCGAACCATAGAGACACAGGGAACACGGAGAGGGAGGGAGAAAGGAATTGCAATCAATCGATAAAATCCTTAATAAACGAATTAATAAACGTATTCACCTCGCACTTGCCGTTAATCACCTCCCACAATCCCCGCGCCAGGGGAAGGGAGATGTGTAATTTTTCGGCAATGTAGAGCGTGGTTTTCAGGGTATTGTAGCCTTCCGGCAGAACCCCCATTTTCTCTTTAATCTCCGGCAGTTCCAAGCCACTTGCCAGTAATTCGCCCATGTGACGGTTGTGACTGTGCTGACTTAACGACGTTGCCAGCAGGTCACCCATGCCGGAAATATATAAAAATGTTTCTAACTTTGCCCCCAATCCCATACCGATGCGAGCCATTTCTTCGAGTGCCAAGGTGATGTAAGCGGCGCGGAAATTAATACTGTGAATCGATTGACCGTCAAATAATCCCAAGCCAATGGCATAGATATTTTTGAGGACGCCACCCATCTCCACGCCAATTTCATCGTCAGAGAAACGAGTCCGAAAGCGATCGTTATCCAAGATTTGCGCGACCGTCAATAAGCGATCGCGATTTTGTCCGGCAATGGTGACCAACGTTGGCATCCCCCGCGAGAACTCATTGGCGACCGAGGGACCCGAGAGCATCACCCGCGAGTGATGGGGAAACAATTCCGACAGGGTTTGAAACGCGGTTAATCCCGTATCGCGATCGATTCCTTTAGCGAGATTCACTAAAATCGTGTCCTTATCCACCTTTGTCCGCATCGGTTCCAACGTCGGTCGAATAAACACCGAAGGCACCGCCGTAAAGACGATTTGAGTATCCTCGAACGCCTCCTCTACCTTCGACGTTGCCGTTAAATTCTCGTGCAGGGGAACGTCAGGGAGAAACTTACTGTTGGCGTGATGTTGGTTAATCTCCTCGACCACCTCGTCATTGTATTCCCAGCCAACGACCGGATAGCCGTTATTGGCGATCAGATTTGCCATCGCCGTGCCAAAATTCCCCAAACCAATCATTCCAACTCGCATACTCGAACCCCTATAGCGCCAATCGAGGCAGATTTGTCCCAATCTGCCAACAGTATAGACAGGCGATCGCATCTAGCTATCCACCCCAAGACCGAAATTGCCGTTTCCCCTCATCCCCTCATCTCGAAATAAAGATTTTCAACTCCCCCATCCCCCGACCCTTGCCGAAAGTGCTACAATCTTCAACCAAGCTAGGGGTGCCTGCGCAGGCTGAGATTAAACCCTTAGAACCTGAGTCCGGCTAATACCGGTGGAGGGAAGCTGTTACTAGAGGAAATTAAATATGCGTACAGAATGGATCGCGAAGCGACGCGGTGACAAGAACGTGTCTCAGATGCACTATGCGCGTCAAGGCATTATCACCGAGGAAATGCACCACGTCGCCAAGCGAGAAAACTTGCCACCCGAGTCCATTCGAGACGAGGTGGCGCGGGGTCGAATGATTATTCCTGCCAATATCAATCACCCCAATCTCGAACCGATGAGTATCGGGGTGGCGTCGAAGTGCAAAGTCAATGCCAATATCGGCGCGTCTCCCAACTCCTCGGACATCCAACAGGAAGTCGAGAAGCTGCAACTGGCGGTGAAATACGGCGCGGATACCGTCATGGACTTGTCCACGGGTGGCGGAAACCTCGACGAAATCCGTCAGGCGATTATCAATGCTTCCTCGGTGCCAATTGGGACGGTTCCGGTCTATCAAGCGGTTGAAAGCGTCCACGGCAATATTGAAAACCTCACCGCCGATGACTTTCTCCACGTGATTGAGAAACAGGCGCAACAAGGGGTCGATTACCAGACGATTCACGCCGGACTGCTCATCGAACACTTGCCTTTGGTGAAAAGCCGAATTACCGGAATCGTGTCTCGCGGTGGCGGGATTCTGGCGAAGTGGATGCTGCATCACCACAAGCAAAATCCCCTCTATACCCACTTTGACGACATTATCGAGATTTTCAAGAAATACGACGTGTCGTTCAGTCTGGGGGATTCCCTGCGTCCGGGGTGTACCCACGATGCTACTGATGAGGCGCAGTTGGCGGAACTCAAAACTCTCGGACAGCTCACCCGTCGCGCGTGGGAACACGACGTGCAGGTGATGGTCGAGGGTCCGGGTCACGTGCCGATGGATCAGATCGAGTTTAATGTTAAGAAGCAGATGGAGGAGTGTTCGGAGGCTCCTTTCTACGTGTTGGGTCCGCTGGTGACGGATATTGCGCCGGGTTACGACCACATTACGTCGGCGATTGGTGCGGCGTTGGCAGGTTGGCACGGGACGGCGATGTTGTGTTACGTGACGCCGAAGGAGCATTTGGGATTGCCGGATGCTGAAGATGTGCGCAGTGGCTTGATTGCGTATAAGATTGCCGCACATGCGGCGGATATTGCACGGCATCGTCCCGGAGCGCGCGATCGCGATGACGAACTGTCGGCGGCGCGGTACAATTTTGACTGGAACAAGCAGTTTGAATTGGCGCTGGATCCAGATCGCGCTCGGGAGTATCACGACGAAACGCTTCCGGCGGATATCTACAAGACGGCTGAGTTCTGTTCGATGTGCGGTCCGAAGTTCTGTCCGATGCAGACGAAGGTGGATGCGGATGCGCTGACGGAGCTGGAGAAGTTCTTGCAGCGGGAAGCTCAGCAGAAGCAGGAAGTCGCGACGACTTAATTGCCATGATGGAGGGGTGGGGTTTCCTACCCCTTTCTTGTTGGTTGGATATTGCAGAACAATGACCGTTTCAACGCCACAGCAAACGTTTGTTTCCCTGGAAGACTATCGAGCCGCAGAGGAGGTCGCCGAGGTTAAGAGCGAATACCGCGATGGGGAAGTTGTCCCGATGACGGGGGGAACTTACGAACACAACGGGATTGTCGTCAATTGGGTGAGTGCTCTGAAAATTGCGCTACGCGATCGAGATTACCACGTCCGCGCGGGAGATATGCGGTTGTGGATTCCCCGATACCGACAAGGGGTTTATCCCGATGTTTTGGTCATTGCAGGGGAACCAGCGTTTAATGAGAATCGCCGCGATGAAATTCTCAATCCTCGGTTGATTGTGGAGGTACTATCGCCATCGACGGAAGCGAAGGATAGAGGGGATAAGTTTCGCTATTATCAATCGATTCCGACGTTTCGGGAATACGTGTTGGTCAGCCAGTCGGAGGTTCGGGTGGAGCAGTTTGTGCGAGTGGAGGCGAATGAGTGGTTGTTGCGGGTTTATGAGGGGTTGGAGGCGACGATAGGGTTGGAATCGCTTGAGGTGGAGATAGGGATGCGCGAGATTTACGAGGGTGTGGAGTTTTAGGGACGATGGATGCGACGCTCGATCGCTTGTTGGAAGAACTCGGGGAGGAATGCCAAATGACGTTGAGCTTGTTGGCACAATTTCAACAGTCAAAATCGGAGGGCGATCGCGCTAGTATTTTAGCAGAGTTGTTGGCGTTTGCGATTCACTTGAACGCGCATTGCTATGAGGCGTTTTTGGAGGCGTGCGATCGCCTGTCGTTATCTTAACGATGTTGGAGAGGTTCCGAGTATGACAGTTACGCAGTACGATACGATCGAACTCCAAGACTTTTTAAAACTCCCCGAAACCCAACCCGCCAGCGAGTATCTCGACGGGAAAATTATCCAAAAACCCATGCCGAAGGCATGTCATTCGCGACTTCAAAACAAGTTGATTCAGGCAATTAACGAGGTGGCGGAAGAGGGGCAAATTGCTTACGGTTTTTCGGAGTTGTGCTGTACTTTTGGAGAGCGATCGCTGGTTCCCGATGTGGCGGTGTTTCGCTGGGAACGCATTGCTTTTGACGAGGATGGGGAACCGATTGACGATGTGGAAATCGCGCCAGATTGGGTGATTGAGATTCTGTCACCGCAGCAAAGCGCCAATCGCGTGACTGGCAAGATTTTACATTGCTTGCATTATGGTTGTCAGTTGGGTTGGCTCGTCGATCCCGACGATCGATCGATTCTGGTGTTTCAACCCCAGCAAGAGCCGATGTTGTGCGAGGGTTCGGTGCAGTTGAGGGTTTTGGAGGGGATTGAGTTAGAGTTGAGGTGCGATCGAGTCTTCGGTTGGCTCAAGATGGGGAAATCTTCATCATAATTTTGTAAATTAATTACATTTATCTCCACTTAAGCAAACATTACGACAACAGGCTAAATTTTTGATTTTATAAATGTTGGGTTTCGTGCCTCAACCCAACCTACGGATTTAGATTATGCCAGATATTCTTGTTATCGGTGCGGGAATTGCCGGACTTGCGGCGGCTCGCCAACTTAATACCAAGTTTAACGTTACGGTTCTGGAAGGACGCGATCGCGCGGGGGGAAGAATTTATACGGATCGCTCCCTGAATTTCCCCCTCGACTTGGGTGCGGGATGGATTCACGGAATTCAAAAAAATCCGATTGGCAAATTAGCCAAACGCTTGCAACTCAATTTGATTCCCACCGATTACGAGGAAATGCGACTGTACGATCGCGCCGGGAAACCGTATAAAGACAAACACCTCGATAAAAGTTGGTCGCAGTTTAAAAAAATTATCAAACAAACTAAAAAGTGGGGCGAAAAATGCGATACCGATCGCTCCATCGCCGCCGGACTCGAACCTATCATCGCCAAACAAGATTTATCGCACCGACAACGCCAATTACTCCACTGGTGGATCGCTTCAGAAATCGCGATCGAAACGGGAAGCGAGTTAGAAGATCTGTCCCTGTGGTATTGGGACGAAGACGAGGAATTTGGCGGCGACGATTATATAATTGCAGAGGGATACGATCGCCTCATCCAACACCTCGCCACCGGAGTCGATATTCAATTCCAACAGCGAGTGATTGGGATTCACTATCACGATCGCCAGGTAGAAGTGCAAACCGAACGCGCCAGATTCCAAGCAGACGCCGTTGTGGTCACTTTACCCCTTGGCGTTCTCAAAGCAGGACACTGCACCTTCGACCCACCCCTGGAAACGTCCAAACAAGGTGCGATCGCTCGCTTGGCGATGGGAACTCTGAATAAAATCGTACTGCAATTTCCCCGCGTTTTTTGGGACGAAGATTGCGAACTGATCGGTTACGCACCCCCCGTCGAACCCGGTTGGTTTGAATTTCTGAATTTGTATCCCAGCTTGCACCGTCCCGTTCTCGTGGCGTTGGTTGGCGGAAATTGTGCTAGAACGTTAGAATCCCAGAGCGATCGCCAAGTTGCAGAGACTGCAATGCGGGTGTTGCGCCAAAGTTACGGAACCTCGATTCCAGATCCCGACGCTACAATTGTCACCCGTTGGAACCGCGACCCGTTTTCCCTGGGTGCGTACTCTCAAATTCCCGTGGGTGGGACGATGCGCGATCGCAACTTACTCGCCGAACCCGTCGCCAATCGCCTGTTTTTCGCGGGAGAAGCCACGTCGTACTACTATCCCACCACAGTCCACGGTGCGTTTCTATCTGGGGTACGGGAAGCTGAACGAATCCAACACTTAGAAGGCATGGGTGGTTAAGGTCAGTATGTTACCTTATATTTGAATTTCCCTATGTCCGCCAGAGATTTTTTCCACGACGTTGTTAAAGCTGCATTAGTGAAAGATGGATGGCAAATTACGCATGACCCTTTGTCGATTAGTTTTGGGGGAGTGGATATGTCAATCGATCTGGGAGCGGAAAAGCTGATTGGCGCAAAAAAAGATAATCAAGAAATTGCAGTTGAAATCAAGAGTTTTCTAGCGGGATCGTCTGCTATCTCTGAATTTCACACGGCTTTAGGACAATTTATTAACTACCGAACTGCGCTCAAACGAGAGGAGCCGAGACGAGTTTTATACTTAGCGATACCGATTCTTGCTTATGAAAACTTCTTTCAGCTTGAGTTTTCTAGATTAATCGTCAAAGAGAATCAAATTAATTTGATGATTTACAACCCCGAACAGGAGGCGATTGTCGAATGGATAAACTAGAACAATATCGAAATTACATCCAAGAGCTATTAACCGACTACAGCCACCACCATAAACCCACTTACGGAGATATCGACACTCAAGCGATTTTGGACACGGTTCGCGACCATTACCAAATCGTTCATCTGGGATGGAAACAGACCAAATTTATACATAGCTGCGTTATCCATATCGATATCAAAAATGAAAAGATTTGGATTCAGTGGAATGGCACCGAAATCGATATTGCGGAGGAATTAGTCGCCAAGGGGGTGCCTAAAGAAGATATTGTCTTGGGGTTTCAAACCCCTTTTATGCGACAATTTACCGAATATGCGGTTGGTTGAGGTTGTACTATAACGCTAGAATTCTGGAGCGATCGCCAAGTGACAGAATCGCGATCCGGGTTTCCCTCGCGGGAGAAGCCACGTCATACCGCTATGGCGCGATCGTACGCGGTACGTTTCTGTCGGGGGTACGGGAAGCTGAACGAATCGAGGGTGAATTTACGGTTTAAAGCGCGATCGCCCCTTCGCTACCCTAAAGTAAGATCGGTATAGCTGGCGATTCATTGCGATCGCACTCGGCTATTGCCATTTCAGGGTCGTCTATTGAGCGCATATCGACTGAATTCGAGTATTATTGAACCTTGTCTGCACGCGACTACCACGACATCCCCCCAGCCAGTTTTCAAAGATTCCTTCGTAGGGGTCAAACTCTCGTCCGAACGCTGGCGCGATCGCTCGTTCAACCGGTCGAAACCTTAATCCCCAATCCGTTTCAATCGCCGGATTCTCGCCAACCCTCCATGCAAACCGCACCGTTACCAGACAACGAAGGGGAGCGATTGCAAGCACTCGATCGCTATCAATTGCTCGACACCCTTCCCGAACAATCGTTTGACGATTTGACCCAACTCGCCGCGCACATTTGCGGGACGCCAGTCTCGTTGATTACTCTAATCGATCGCGATCGCCAGTGGTTTAAATCAAAAGTCGGAATCGATGCATCCGAGACGCCGCGAAATTTTGCGTTCTGCTCCCACGCCATTCTCGCTCCCGACGAATTAACCATCGTTCCCAACGCACTCGAAGACGATCGCTTTTCGGGAAATCCCCTGGTCGTCCACGATCCCAAAATTCGGTTCTACGCTGGCGCGCCATTGGTCACTCCCGACGGTTTTCCCTTGGGAACTCTCTGCGCGATCGATCGCGTTCCCCGACAGCTGACCCCGGAACAGCAAACCGCCTTGCAAGCACTGGCGCGTCAGGCGATCGCACAGATGGAATTGCGCTTGAATGTAGAGACGCTGCAACGCCAAATCGAACGTCAGGAAGAAGCCGAAGCGAAATTGCGCGCCTCCGATCGCCAAATTGTCGATTTGATCGAGAGCATGACCGACGGATTTTTCGCTCTCGATCGCCAGTGGCGCTTTACTTATATTAACCGCGTCGCCGCCGAAATTTTACAGCGCGATACTGATAACCTTCTCGGTCAAAATCTCTGGGAGGCGTTTCCCTCATCGGTCGGTTCCAAATTCGAGCGCCAATATCGCAAAGCATTTAACGAGCGTACTGGCGTCACGTTCGAGGAGTTTTACCGTCCGCTCAAACGCTGGTTCGAGGTGCGCGCGTTTCCATCTTATGGGGGGTTGTCGGTCTTCTTTCACGACATCACCGAACGCAAGCGTACCGCGAAAGCCTTGCAACAGGAAAAGCAAAAGGTGGAAGGATTGTTGCAAAATATTCTCCCGCCAGCGATCGCCACACAACTGAAAGAAGACCCCGGAATTATCGCGCAAGGGTTCGACGAGGTGACGATTTTATTCGCCGATTTAGTCGATTTTACCCGACTAGCCAGTCAAACCTCGCCTCGGGATTTGGTCTGCTTGCTCAACGAGATTTTTTCCGAGTTCGATCGCCTCAGCGAAATTTATCAGCTCGAAAAAATTAAGACGATTGGCGATGCTTATATGGTGGCGGGTGGATTACCTTCACCGCAAGCCAACCACGCCGAAGCAATTGCGGAGATGGCGTTTTCAATGCAACGCGCGATCGCCAAGTTTAACGACCAACGGGATCTCGATCTGAAGCTGCGAATTGGGATTAACACCGGATCGGCGATCGCTGGGGTAATCGGGACTAAAAAGTTTATTTACGACTTGTGGGGGGATGCGGTCAATACCGCCAGTCGGATGGAATCGTATGGAATTCCCAATCGGATTCAAGTCTCGGCGCCAACGTATCGCAAATTGCGCGATCGCTATACATTTGAGGAACGCGGTCTGATTGACATTAAAGGGAAAGGCGAGATGAGAACCTATTTTATGGGCGATCGCGAACAAGAGGAAGGTTAAAATTAGCGTTCTTACAATTATTAGTGCGCTCCAGTGACATCGAGTACTACTACCAAGAACAATGTCACGAATAGGGAGGCGGTCAAATATGCGAAATTCCTATTCACCCGGCTGCATTTCCCGCCACCGCTGCTGAATTTCGCCAACCGTAAAGATCGCCTCAAACGCCAATCCCGCCTGTTGGTAAAACTCCGCACCCCCCTGCTGGCGATCCACCAAAGCCAACACGCGATCCACCCGATATCCCGCCTCTCGCAAGCGTTCCACCGCCTTCATCGCCGAGCCTCCCGTGGTAACCACGTCTTCGAGCACCACCACATTCGCTCCCATTTGCAACGGCGGTCCTTCAATATACGCTCGGGTTCCGTGTCCTTTCGCCTCCTTGCGCACGATTAACGCTGGAATCGGACAATTTTCCAACGCCGACACCACGCTCACCGCCGTTACCATCGGATCGGCTCCCAGGGTCAATCCCGCCACCGCACTGGTTGACTCGGGAAGTTTGGACAACAGCAGCCGACCCGTCGCCAACGCTCCCATCGGGTGAAGCGTGACTGGCTTGCCATTGATATAGTACGAACTGTGCTGTCCCGAAGAGAGGACAAAATCGCCTTCGCGGTAGGCGAGCTGACACAACAGGTCGAGCAGTTGTTGGCGCGCGGCGGTTAAATCGGGAGTGGTTGAGAGCATGGACATCACGAGTGCAAGCCGGTTTCTATCATATCGCGCCGCGATCGCCCGCAACACCCCACTTGCTCGAAGGGTACGAAGGTTGGCTGAACCTGAGTTAAGATTGAGGCAAAATTGGGAGGGTTGTATGAAAATCAACTGGACGAAACCGATCGCTGGATTGATGCTGTGTGCTGCGACCATCGGATTAATGCCGATCGAACCTGCCGAGGCGCAATATACCACCCGCAGCCGCACCACCGTTATCGACATTCCCGAAGCCTTCGATCGCGCCTTTTTCGAGCATGACAAACCCTTCTTCACCAACCGCACCCTCGGTCGCCAGCTCGATTGGCTGTTTTTCTCCTATCCCGAAAATGAAATTATGAATGATGGCGAACTGCTCAATACGCTGTATTACGACGTACTCAACCAGCAATTGACCAGCGATCCCTACATCCGCACGCCAGATTTGCCCAATCCGTTTGGTTCCTCGTTGCTGACGCTGCCGCAAACCGGTGCGGCGGTGCGACAAAACACGCAAAATCGCGGCGAGCTGGTGTTCGAGCGTCCGCCGCTGCGATAGGAATTCAAAATAATCCAGGGTGCAGGAGTTGAACCTGCCTGAGGCGAATTATGAGTTCGCTGCCTAAACCGCTCGGCCAACCCTGGAAACTGCTAGTCATTCTATCGCGACTCGATGGTGCTGTGCCACCCGTTTTTTAGAAAAAAACAATTTCTTTTGCCAACGGGGATGGTTTTCCATCGCCTCTGTGCTAAAACTAGAGAACTGAGGTACTCAGACCCAGCGAGATCGCTGGCAAGCTGGCTCGGTATCTTAGATGCTTGGCGATCGAGCGACCCTGCGCCGATTTTCCCGGTAGAATACAGACTGCTCGTAAAGGTGTTGTGGCGACTTCTATTGGTCGAGAATGAGATTAAATCCAACTGTAGCGCTGACCCTAATTCTATTATTCCTGATGTTTGGGGCGGGTTTTGTAAGTGCTGCCTGGGGGTTTTCCTTGGGACGCAAAGCACTGCAAGAAGTGACGCAGCCCGATATCCGTCCGAATAGCGATGCGGGCGATCGCCAAACCGGGCAATCCCGAAACAATGCGGTCGATTTTTTGAGTGAGGAAGAGATTTTAGAACAGGTTGAATCTCAGAAAGACTTCGACGCCGAAAACGATCGCGCCGATGCCAGCCGATTCGATCCGAATTCATCTCAATCTGCCGCGTGCTAACCGATCGCAACCGAATCGAACCGATCCGAGTCTCCGGCGCACTAGTCGTTCTCAATCTCCCATTTTCATGATTCCAACTTCCGTGTGGCGCTTTGCCGTGCCGATCGTGGCGATCGCGGCTGTCGGACGAGGGCTAGGAAACGCGGACGTGCCGTCGCTGTCGGTATCGGACATCGTGCTGCGCCTGCTTTCGGTCTTCGGCTTAATTGCCATCAATGCATTTTTCGTCACGGCTGAGTTTTCGATGGTGTCGGTGCGGCGATCGCGCATCAACCAATTGGTCAACGCCGGCGACGTGCAAGCCAAAACCGTCCAAGACTTGCAGCGCAGTATCGATCGCTTGCTCTCGACCACCCAACTGGGCATTACCCTCTCCAGTTTGGCACTCGGCTGGATCGGCGAGCGGACGATGGCGGTCTTGGTGGAGGTGGCTCTGGTCGGGTTGCCTTTACCGGATCGCCTCAATCAATTGCTGGTGCATTCGATCTCCATTCCCGTTGCCTTT
The DNA here is from genome assembly GCA_964420595.1 of uncultured bacterium. Lineage (GTDB taxonomy): Bacteria > Cyanobacteriota > Cyanobacteriia > Cyanobacteriales > Geitlerinemataceae > CAYQUF01. Next base: position 8,742 of record CAYQUF010000083.1, on the reverse strand, counting down.
TTCCTGGTAGCATACCTGCAAATCGTGTTAGGGGAATTGTGTCCCAAGTCGGTGGCGCTGCTGTACTCCGAACAAATTGCCCGGTGGTTCGGACCGCCGAGTTTGGTCATCGCGCGGCTGTTCAATCCGTTCATCTGGATTTTGAACCAATCGACTCGCTGGCTCTTGCGATCGTTTGGCATTCAATACGCCTCCCACGGCTGGTACAACCGCGTCACCTCCGAAGAATTGCAACTGATCATCGCCACCGAGCGGGAATCGACCGGATTGGAAGCCGAGGAGCGGGAACTGCTCAACAACGTGTTCGAGTTCGGCGACGTGACGGCTGACGAAGTGATGGTTCCCCGCACCAGCATCCACGCCATTCCCCGCGATGCCACGTTTCAAATGCTGTTAAACGAGGTGGCGGAGTCGGGACACTCTCGCTATCCGGTGACAGGGGAATCCCTCGACGACATTTGCGGGGTGATTCATTTTAAAGAACTCGCCGAACCCCTGGCAAAAGGGATCCTGCACCCAGATACTCCCATTCAAGCCTGGATCCGTCCGGCGCGGTTCGTCCCCGAATATACCCTGCTCAGCGAATTGTTGCCGTTAATGCAGCGATCGCAACAACCGATGGTGACCATCGTTGACGAATTTGGCGGAACCGCCGGACTGGTCACCATTCAAGATATTATTGCCGAAATTATTGGCGATCTCAACGAAGGCGAGGACATCGAAGAACTCACCGTCCAGTCGATTGACGAACAGACGTTTTTGGTGCAGGCGCAGTTGCACCTTGAAGAAGTCAACGAACTGTTAAATCTCGATTTGCCGTTAATCGACGAATATCAAACCCTGGGCGGGTTTCTGATTTATCAAATGCAAAAAATTCCGGCAGTCGGAGAAATTTTAAACTACGACAACCTGGAATTTACTGTCATTTCGGCAGAAGGACCGCGCCTGCATCAGATTCAAATTCGCCGTCAAGAAATCCCAATTCTCAATAGCGAACCCACCGATATCGATGGGGCGATCGACGGGAGCGATAGCGCGATCGAAAATCTCTCTTCCGACGAGGGGGTTGGGGACAATTCCGACTAATCGGGCGATCGATCCGAACTCAAGCGAACCGGTAGCGTCACGGCGAATGTCGTGCCCCGATCCAACTCGCTGGCGACCTGAATCGTTCCCCCGTGAAGTTCCAGTCCTTTTTTCACCACGGTCAGTCCCAATCCCGAACCGGCGATCGTGCCGATGTTGCGACCGCGATGGAACGGTTCGTAGAGATGGGGCAATTCTTCTGGGGCTAACCCGATGCCTTCGTCGCTGACTTTCAAGACGGCAACCGCACCGCGATCGCCCTGAGTTTGGTCGAGATCGAGGTAGATCCGACCGCCTTTGGGGGAATACTTAATTGCATTCGAGACTAAGTTCGATACAATCGATCGCAATAATTTCTCGTCTGCCTCAATTCGCAGCCCAGGAGCGCGACAGGTTAGCTCGATGGCGTGTTGGGGACCGACCATCAAGCGCATTTCTTCGACGATTGCCGTGCAAAATTTCTCTAAATCAATCGACTGCGGCACGAATTCTAACTTACCGGTTTCGGCACGGTTGAGGGTCATAATGTCATTGAGCAACCGCAACAAATATTTCACCGAGACTTGAATTCGATCTAAATTCCGCGCCTTCTTCTGTGTTTGCCACTCTTCGCTGCAATGTTCTAAGATTTGCGCCGACATGCAAATCGTACTCAACGGCGTGCGAAACTCGTGGGACACCATCGAGAAAAAGCGCATTTGCAACCGATTGAGTTCTTGCTCCCGTTGAAGTTCTAAATAAATTTCTTCGGCTCGCTTGCGTTCGGTAATGTCGATCGCCGTCCCTAAAATTTGTTCCGGCTCGCCCTCTTCGGTGCGCTTAAACACCACGATCCAATGTTGCAACCAGCGCCATTCCCCGTAGCGGTTTTGAATCCGACATTCGCGCTCGATCGCCTCCCCTTCCCCCGTGTCGCTCAACTGGCGTTCGAAGGCAGCAATGGAGCGATCGTCGCCCTGCAAAAACTGGGTAAAAAACCGCGATCCCATCGCCTGAATCTGAGGCTGTTTGGCACCGAAAAATTCCTCGCTCTGGCGATTGATATAGATATTACAGCCTCGCTTGAGATCGTAGATATACAATAAACTCGGCGTCGTGTCGGCGACTTTATGTAAAAATCGCTGGGTTTCCCAAAAGGCGGTTTCGGCTTGGCGGCGTTCGCTGAGGTTGGTACACAGGTAAACCGCACCGATTAAATTGCCATTGCGACCTTCGACCGCTTTGGCGCGCAGGGACACTAACACCTTGGCACCACTGCGACGGCGCAGCACCACATCGCGCTTCCACGATTGTCCTGCCGCGATCGCCTCGAGTGTGGAACGAGCTACCTCGGGATCGAGAAAAAGTTCGCTCGGACCGCCAATTCGATTGAGTTCTTCGGGTCGATATTCGAACAGATCTAGAAAAGCTTGATTGTGGTAAATCGCTCGACCGCTAGCATCGCTGATACAGACGGCGTCGCTACTATTGTCGAGGGCGCTACTGAGACAGTGCAATTGCGCTTCGGCATCCTGGCACGCCTCGAATTGGATCCGGGACGATTGGCGATCGCGCGCTAATTCGACCGTGCGGCGGTTGGGATGACGGGAGTGATTCATGGGACTTGGAACTCGCGCGTGGGTTTGGCGATGGACGAGATGGAGGGCAGTGGCGATCGCGCCAGACGGTAGAGCCGCTTCGAGATTGCTGTCGGGGACGTGGGAAAACTCGAACGACCGAGCGCGACGATTTTGAGGTAAATTGTGCCCGAGATCGCGTCGCGCCACTACCGTAGAATCCTCGAAATCGGGCAACGGCGCATCCCGATCTCGATCCCCGATCGCTCGGTTGTGCCGAGTGCGAACCAGCAATCGCCACCCCAACCACCCGATTCCACTCAAGAGCAGGGGACTGGCAATGGCTAAGGCGACCGGCGCGATCGCCAACCCGGCACTATTCCACAACCACGGACTGATTGCCCCGCACCACAGCCAAACCAGTCCGAAACCGAGTGCCAGGATTTTTGCCTCTAAAGACCATGCCACCATTATTCTCCTATTGCCACTACCCTAATGCATCCCAGCTTACTCTCTATAGGTTTATTTTTCGGGTAGGGGCTTTACAAACGAGGTAAACTTTCAAACGAGTTGGGAGTCGAGCGCGGTAAAATC
>CAYQUF010000083.1:0-5406 GCA_964420595.1 uncultured bacterium | reverse complement strand
TAAAAGACAAGGATAGCGCGATCGGGGGATAGAAATCGGTCAGACAGAAATCGAGCCAATCGCATTCTCCCCAACTGGAGCGTCAGCCTCGCGTTCGGCAATCGATCGCCTTCCAACGCGCTCGATACAATCCTTGAAGTCACTCAGACTGGAACCATTTGCCCCGCCAGCCATCGGGATCGGGAGTCGCAGTTGCCACCTGCCCTTGAATGGCGTTCGCTGTTGCACGATGGAATTAGCTTAGTCAAACCTTGCGATCATGAGAATTTTGCTCGTTGAAGACGATATTGCCCTTGCCGAAGCGTTAACCGAAGCACTCAACGACCAGCGTTATGTCGTGGACGTGGTGAATGACGGAGAATCGGGCTGGCTTCAGGTCAAAACGAACGAATACGACCTGTTATTACTCGATATCATGCTCCCCAAGCTCGACGGGATCAGTTTGTGTCGGCGGGTGCGCTCCCACGGTTACGGCGTGCCGATTTTAATGGTGACGGCTCACGATACGAGTAACGATAAGGTGACGGGGTTGGATGCGGGGGCGGATGACTATATCGTCAAACCCGTCGATTTGCCCGAGTTGTTCGCTCGGATCCGGGCGCTGTTGCGTCGGGGGAGTACCGCCGCCTCTCCCGTTCTCGAATGGGGAGAGTTGCAGTTGGATCCGAGTACCTATGAAGTTTCCTATGGCAGTCGTTCGCTCCATCTGACGCCGAAAGAACATTCGATTTTAGAGTTGTTTATGCGCAATGGTCGCCGCGTTCTCAGCCGCAGCTTTATTATCGAACACGTCTGGTCCCTGGAAGAACCGCCCGGTGAGGAAACGGTGAAGGCGCACATTAAAAGTCTGCGACAAAAATTGCGATCGCAAGGTGCGCCCGACGACCTGATCGAAACCGTTCACAGCGTGGGCTATCGCCTGAAATCTCTATCTTGATCGTTGCGGGCGATCGGTTAAAAGTTTTCCGATTTCTTCACGTTTTCTTATTGAAAGCTTTACATCTGCGCGCTAGGGTAAGCCTGGGTGAAAAATTATCTGAAAGTTGGGCGATCGCGGGATTTGAAATTTGAGAGTTCGTTAACTGAGATACAACTTTATCAAAACTAACATCGGTACAGTCATGAGTACTATTGTCAAACGAGGAGCAATAATGAAGACGATCGGGGCTGAAAATTTTTTAAACGAAATAATTTTAGCACTGTTAGAACGCTTGCGATTGGCTTGGTGGATCGAGGTGACGACCGCGAACCCGAGTTGCATCTACTATTTCGGTCCGTTTCGAACCTACGAACAAGCCGAAGCCGCGCGTTTTGGCTATATCGAGGATCTCGAACAGGAAGGCGCAGAGGGAATTAGCGTCGCCATCGAGCGGGGTCAGCCGACCGATTTAACCGTCGAAAACGAATGGTCGAAATCCTCGCTCTGGAAATCTCCCCTGTTACGCTTCAAGGTTTCATAACAATGGCAAACTGACCCTTGCCAACAACAACCGGTTACCTCGTTAAGGAGAGTTTAAGGTCGAATTCGACCCACAAATACAGGCGATTGGCGATGCGGTTCAGACCCACGATCGCATCCGCCAAATTGCTTAAATTAAGTTTAAACTTGCCAATTGAATGAGTCAGGCACTCCAATATTTCAGCGATCGTACTGAGGTGAGAGGCGATCGGTTTCTAGAATATCGCTGTTATAATAATCTCAAATGACTGAAATATTGGGAGACAATCGCTCGATCGTCAAATGAAACTCAACTTAGCATAACTTTAGCCAGATAATCGAGATAACTAATGAGAGCAAACATTTACAATCCGAAACAAAACGATCGCATTTTATGCTATTACGTCAACCGCAGCGATCGCGTTCAAACCATTCATATTTCTCAATTCCCGGATCGGCGATTCGAACGGGTCGTTTTTCCCAAGCAGCGCCTCCTCTTTGAAGCGTCCCCAACCGCTCGATTAGAAGTCTATCGATCCTCGGTTGACGGGGGTATTTTCTTAGAGGAAATTAGTTGCGATACGTTACGTGTAAATAGCGGAACCACCGCAAGCGCGATCGACAGGGATCGATTGGTAGCTTCAAGTTAGGGGAAATAACCCCAACCGCTCGGCGATCGAGGAACTCAGTTTACACTCGTACAACTGGGTTCCTTAAATTTATAGCAGCAGGATCGAACTTTCCCGATTTCTTCCCGATTTCTCACCAAAAAATTTTCCGTTTTCTCTTTAACCTTATAGATAAATGGGTCAATACAAACGAGCCACTCTCTGACTCGGCTAAATAATTGAGTCGGGATCGAGTTCGTCAGTTTAGCAAATTTTTAGTCAGCATAGGAAATCAAGAAGATGTCTGTCACCATCGTCAATTTAACAGAACCAGTCGTTGCCGCCCAAATCGAAAGGATTTTAGATACCTATCCCCACCATCCTTACCAACAAGCGTTTTCGACACCCAAACTCAAGCAAAAATTAATCGCCTACGTTTTATCTCGCGTCCCGAATTACTATACCACCATCGAAGATGACGAATTGCCGTCTGCCAATCTCGCCGCGTCGATCTCGCCTTGGAATTTCCAACTCGATATCGACACGCTGATCCATCAAGGCATCGCCCACATTCTCGATAGTACTTCCGAATGGACGAAGCGTCACATTCCCGAAGCCGTGAATGCTGGATATGCCGCGTCCAACTGGTTCGGATAAAGTAATATCGGGAGGCAGCGACTATGACTGAACGGGAGCTGCTCGAACGATACGCCCGTGGCGAACGAGAATTGAAAGGCATGGGGATGAGCGATCGCGCCAAACTCGATCTGAGAGAGGTCGATTTGCACGGTGCCGACTTGCGCCAAATCCAGTTGGTCCAAGCCGATCTCAGCAATGCCAATTTAGAGCGAGCCGATTTAGTGGCTGCCGATTTAAGCGGAGCAAATTTGGAAGGGGCAAATTTGACAGACGCCAATCTTTCCGCCGCTGACTTGAGCAATGCCAAACTCGAACGCGCCTGCTTAGTCCGAGCCAACCTATCCGGAGCGACCTTGAGCGGAGCCGATCTGAGCCAAGCCAATTTAACCCGAGCGTTCTTGTGGCGTACTTTGTTGTGGGGAGCCAAACTCGCGGGAACCAACCTGACCGACGCCTACCTGATTCAAGCCGTATTAATGGGAACGGATTTACAAGAGGCAGATTGGCAAGGCGTCCATTGGAAAGGCGCGATCCTGCCCGATGGAACGATCTGCAAAGAAGGCAATTTACCATTCTGGTGGAGTTGGTCGGGGATTTCTCGTGAAGCCGTACCCGTTAGATTCAACTTGCGGTCTGCGAAGTAGCGTAGGGCAGCGGATCTTCCAAACCCAGTTGAGAAAACGCCGCCAAGCGCAGGCGACATGAATCGCAGACGCCACACGCCAGTTGTTCGCCCGCGTAGCACGACCACGTTTGTTCCCAGGGAACCCCCAGACGGTTGCCCAGTCGAACGATTTCGGTTTTTTGAAGGTCGATGAGCGGGGCAACAATGGTAATGGGTTCTCCTTCACGTCCTTGTTTGGTGCCGAGGCGAAACACCTCTTGCATGGCTTGGACGTAGTCGGGGCGACAGTCGGGGTAGCCGGAATAGTCGAGGGCGTTAACGCCGATATACACTCGCTGGGCACCTACGGCTTCAGCGTAGGCGAGAGCAAAGCTGAGAAAGATGGTATTGCGCGCCGGAACGTAGGTTACGGGAATTTCGGCGGACATTTGTTCGATCGCGCGATTGTCGGGCAAATCTAGGCGATTGTCAGTTAAAGCCGATCCGCCCCACTGAGTCAGATCGAAACGGATAACTTGATGTTGAACGACTTCAGCCGCTCGGGCAATAGCTTGGGCGGCTTCGAGTTCGCGTCGGTGTCGCTGCTGGTAGTCGAACGAGAGCGCGTAACACTGACAGCCATCGGCTTGGGCGCGATATAGCACGGTGGAGGAGTCTAATCCGCCTGAAAGTAGAACAACGGCTTTCACGTAAACCTCCCGGGATGGTTGAACCGGCTCTTCAGCAACCTGGCTGTTGTCACCAGTACCTAGACTACCATCGCTGGCAGTTTTCTTGTCATGGCAATGTCTATGGAAAAGAAAGTTGGAGATTTTTGTATTCATCCTTTCCACCCATGGCTTTAGGGATGATGTGGTCTGTTTCCAACTGATCTGTCTTTCTGAAATAGTGTCCGCAATGAGCGCACTTGCTTTTTTGTCCCTGGCTGAATTGGTGAAGCGCGATCGCCGCAGTGCCAAGGGGTTGAGATTGATTCGTTAATTTCAACGATTTATTTCTAATATCTAAAATGCTCAACGAAAAGTTACGTAATTACACGGTTGTCATGCCAAAATTTGAGTCTAAAAAACGCAATACCTGCAATTACTAAAATACCTAAAAGCTATATACAGCAAGCTATACAAAGATTTTATTTAAAGATTCAAGTCGAATTTCACTCTCGATCGAATAGAGTCCGGATCTAATTTTAAAACTTGGAACAGACAAATAGAAATTGAAGCTTTGGTAACTTCAATTGCCCTTTAATACTCCATTGTTGCGCTCTAGAGTCAAGGTCTATCCTTGTGTTGCCGACTCTAGAATTGTTCGCGTGCCATTCCAAGATCGCCTCGACTGCGAAATCTCTTTCATTCCTCACGCACGGCTGCAACCGAAAGTTTTATGTTCGATAGCACTCAAGTTCTCAACCCCAACCCCAACACCCTCACCCTGCTAACGGGAGAGAGCAACGATCTCGTGTTTGGCTTAGAAGGCGACGACACGATTTCCCCGATGGGAGGTAGCGATTACGTTTTCGGCAATCAAGGTCGCGATCGCATCTACGGCGATACTGGCGAAGATACGATCTTTGGCGGTCAAGACGACGACGCCTTATTCGGGGAGAAAGATAGCGACATCCTCGCCGGTGACTTAGGAAATGATACGGCGGTTGGCGGTGAAGGCGACGACTACGTTGTCGGGAACCAAGGTGGCGATCGCATCTATGGCAATCTTGGCGAAGATACGATCTTTGGCGGTCAAGATAACGATTGGATCCACGGCGGATCGCAAGACGACCGATTGTGGGGAGATTTAGGTGCGGATACGGTTTACGGGGGAGCAGGTGCCGATACATTTGCGATCGGTGCGTCATTTGGCGGCTTTTCGCTGGAGGAAGCCGATTTAATCGAAGATTTTGTCTATGGCGAAGATTCTCTCGAACTGGTCGGCGATATTGAGTTTTCCGACGTTCGGATTTATCAGGGGTCGGAGGAGTTTGCAGAGGACGCGATCGTTCAAAGTCAAATTACGGGAGAGTATTTGGCGATTCTCAGAGGCGTTGACAGCAGCAATTTTAATTCATCGACAACTCCCGATCCAGATCCCACTCCAGGAGA
>CAYQUF010000082.1:13736-20530 GCA_964420595.1 uncultured bacterium | reverse complement strand
GAAACTCTCGGGGAGTTCTTGAAATAAACGATAAAATAAATGGTCGGTTTTCATGGATTTTCAGGGATACTGATGCACCCGATCGCCCTCAAAACCTAACCCACCGCCTGTGTTTGCCAAAAATTACTCGGATCGTAACCCAACTCCTCCAACATCTGCCGCAACAACGGCAAACTCAAACCAATCACGTTACTGTGACAGCCTTCAATCTTCTCAACAAACAACCCCCCCATCCCATCGAGGGCAAAACACCCCGCACAGCGTAACGGTTCTCCCGTCGCCACATACGCCTCAATTTGACGATCGCTCGCATGAGCAAAATACACCCGCGTCGTCTGAGTTCGCGCCACCGTCAGATCTTGAGCGATATCAATCAGTGCGTGACCCGTATGTAACAACCCCACGCGACCTCGCATGTGCTGCCATCGTTCAATTGCCGCTTGGGGACTGTCCGGTTTGCCGTAAATCCTCTCATCCACCTCCAACACCGAATCGCAGCCAGCCACCAGTACCGATTCTGGCGGTTTTCCCCCACGAAACGATCGCGGCGGCTGGTCTTCAACCCGAATTTGCTCGGCGACCTTCTCCGCCTTCAACTGCGCCAGGGTTTGCGCCAACTCCACGGCATTTTCGATTTCAATTTGCGACTCGTCAAAATCGCTGGGACAGACCACCGGAACGATCCCAGCCGCTTCGAGCAACTGTCGGCGAGCTGGGGACGCAGAAGCAAGAATAAATACAGGCACAGCCATAAGTCACGCGGGGGTAATCGACAACAACCAACGATTAATACACGTTAAACGATCGCGCCACCGTCTCGAACCGATCCTTCACCTTCGACCAGCGTTTCTGCGTCGTCGAAACATTGAGCGTGAATAGCCGATCGCGGCTGACCGTCACGCTGGCGAGATTGTGCCGATCGCGATCGCCCAGTTTCACCGCGTATTCCAAAATATAATAGGTCTTGCCCTCCGACGACTGCTTCGACTCGGCGCGGATCAATTCCGCCTGGCGACCCGAATCCGGCGGCGCGATCGCATTATCGGCCAGCCGTCGGCCCACTTCCGTCGGCGTTCCCAAATCTGCCAGCGTCTTGCCCTCGGGAACCTCGCTAATCACCACGCTACCGTTTTCCGTGCGTTCGACCAAATCGCGAAACACCACGTCGGGAATCGAGTTGGGAACGTCCACCTCAACCCAACTGTTGGGATGGAGAAATTGATAGCCGTCGTACTGGTCGGTATAAGCTTCCAGTCCGCCAGTGATGTCCGAACAACTGCCCAGAGACAGGCTCAGCACCACCAACAAAACTGCCGCAATTCGTTTGAGCATGAGTCTAATTTCTGTCAATCCCTCTATATACTACCGGGATTGGCGATCGCTGCGGCAGCAAGGTCGTGCTGGCTGGTGCAATTCTTCGTACAATCGTTAAAGTGAGTCAATTCTTCTCTGCCGTCCTGTTGAAAAACGCGACGTTGCGCTATGGCATTTTCTTCGATTATTCGGACCCTCGGGCGATCGCCGCTGGCGAACAAACTACTGGAAAAACTGGAGCGCCAGCAATGGCTCCAGCTCAATGGGATTCCCCGCTTACCCAAAGGACTGGTCGCCTCCACCCTCGCCCAACAGCAGCAGCGCAACCTGTTTGTCGTCACCGCCACCTTAGAAGAAGCCGGACGCTGGGTGGCGCAGTTAGAGGAAATGGGATGGCACGTCGCCCACTTCTACCCCACCTCGGAAGCCTCCCCCTACGAACCCTCCTACTCCGAGGAAATGACCTGGGGACAGATGCAAGTCCTCGCCGACCTAGTGCAGGAGTTGCCCAACCTCGCCGTCGTCGCCACAGAACGGGCGCTGCAACCCCATCTCCCCCCGCGAGATGCCTTCAAACCCTACTGTCTCACCCTGACCCCCGGCACCAATTGGGACTCCAAAACCGTCGATAACCAACTCGCCCGGTTGGGGTACGAGCGGGTGTCGCTAGTCGAAACCGAGGGACAGTGGAGTCGGCGCGGCGATATCGTCGATATCTTTCCCGTCGCCGCCGAGTTACCCGTGCGGTTGGAGTGGTTCGGCGACGAGTTGGAAAAAATGCGGGAATTCGACCCCGCCACCCAGCGATCGCTGGATAAAATCGAGCGTTTGGTACTCACGCCCACTGACTTCAGCACGATTACTCTCGCCCGATTGCAAGAATTGGGCAAAATGCCCGATCCCCCGCTCGGCGAAGATCCCGAAGACGCCTCCGATCGCCGCTATCCCGACGCCTTACTCGCACAAGCCTTCGATCGCCCCGCCTCCTTACTCGACTACCTCCACCCCGACACCCTCGTCACCATCGACGAACCGGAGCAATGTCGCGCCCACTGCGATCGCTGGGTCGAGCATATCGACGAACAGTGGCAACAGCACGCAGACACCCTGCCCAAAATTCACCAAAACTTCGACGCCTCCCTCGCCGACACCGAAGCCTTCTATCGCCTCCACCTGTCCGAACTCGTTCTAGAAACCGACAACGGCACCAACCTCGCCAGCCGTCCCGTCACCGCCACCCCCCACCAATACGCCAAACTCGCCGAAATGGTGAGACAAGAGCGCGATCGCGGTTTTTCCGTTGTCCTGCTCTCGGCGCAACCCAGCCGTTCGGTGGCTCTACTGCAAGAACACGACTGTCCGGCACAATTCGTCCCCAACCCCCGCGACTTCCCGGCGATCGACAAACTGCAAATCCAGCATACCCCCGTCGCCCTGAAATACTCGGGACTGGCAGAACTCGAAGGCTTCGTGCTGCCCACCTTCCGCATCGCGATCGTCACCGACCGGGAATTCTTCGGACAGCACGCCCTCGCCACCCCCAGCTACATCCGCAAGCGCCGTCGCGCCGCCTCCAAACAAGTCGATCCCAACAAGCTGCGTCCCGGCGACTACGTGGTTCACCGCCAGCACGGCATCGGCAAATTCATCAAACTCGAAAGCCTCGCCCTCAACGACCAAATTCGCGAGTACTTGGTCGTGCAGTACGCCGACGGGTTGCTGCGAGTCGCCGCCGACCAGTTAAACTCCCTCTCCCGGTTCCGCAGTACCGCCGAATCGCCCCCGAAACTGAATAAAATGTCGGGCAAGGCGTGGGAGAAAACCAAAAACAAAGTTCGCAAATCCGTTAAAAAACTGGCGGTAGACTTGTTGAAACTCTACGCCCAACGCGCCGAACGACAGGGGTTGTCCTATCCCGTCGATACCCCGTGGCAAGAGGAATTGGAAGATTCGTTTCCCTACCAACCCACCCCCGACCAGCTCAAAGCCACCCAAGACGTCAAGCGGGACATGGAAAGCGATCGCCCCATGGATCGCCTCGTCTGCGGCGATGTCGGATTCGGCAAAACTGAGGTCGCCATTCGCGCCATCTTCAAAGCCGTTACCGCCGGGAAACAGGTCGCCATGCTCGCCCCGACCACCATTCTCACCCAACAGCACTATCACACCCTCAAAGAGCGATTTGCCCCCTACCCGATCCAAGTGGGATTACTCAACCGCTTCCGTACCGCCGACGAAAAACGCGCCATCCAGAGTCGCCTCGCCACGGGAGAACTAGACGTGGTGGTCGGAACCCATCAATTACTCGGCAAAAGCATTAATTTCAAACAGTTGGGATTGCTGGTGGTAGACGAAGAACAGCGATTCGGCGTCAATCAAAAGGAAAAAATCAAATCCCTCAAAACTCAGGTGGACGTGCTAACGCTTACCGCCACCCCGATTCCCCGCACCTTGTATATGTCTCTGTCGGGAATTCGGGAAATGAGTTTGATTACCACCCCACCGCCATCCCGCCGACCGATTAAAACGCACCTGTCGCCTTACGACCCGGAAGCGATTCGCAGCGCCATCCGCCAAGAATTCGATCGCGGCGGACAGGTGTTTTACGTCGTCCCTCGGGTCGAAGGGATTGAAGACATTGCCGCCAAACTGCGAGAATGGGTGCCGACCGCCCGAGTCGCGATCGCCCACGGTCAAATGGATCCGGCGGAACTCGAATCGATCATGATCGCCTTTAACGCTGGCGAGGCGGACATCTTGGTCTGTACCACCATCATCGAATCCGGATTGGACATCCCCCGGGTCAACACCATCTTGATCGAAGACGCCCAACGGTTCGGTCTGGCGCAACTCTACCAACTGCGCGGTCGCGTCGGACGTTCGGGAGTCCAGGCACACGCTTGGTTATTTTATCCGAAGCAACATCGCCTCTCGGATGCTGCCCGCAAGCGACTGCGAGCCTTACAGGAGTTTACCCAACTCGGTTCTGGCTATCAGCTCGCCGTGCGGGACATGGAGATTCGCGGCGTCGGAAATCTCCTGGGTGCCGAACAGTCGGGTCAAATGGAGGCGATTGGCTTCGACCTGTACATGGAAATGCTCGACGAGTGCATTCGCGAGATTCGCGGTCAAGAGATTCCCCAAGTGGAAGATACCCAAGTGGATCTCAACGTCACGGCGTTTATCCCCAGCGATTACATCCCCGATTTGGATCGCAAGATGAGCGCCTACCGCGCCGTCGCTTCGGCAACCTCTCGTCGAGAACTGACCCAAATTGCCGCCGATTGGTGCGATTGCTACGGTCCCATGCCAACTGGCGCGCAGCGGTTGATTCGGGTGATGGAACTGAAGCAACTTGCCAAGCAATTGGGATTCGCGCGGATCAAGCCGGAAGGAAAGCAGCACGTAGCGTTGGAAACGCCGATGGAAGAACCGGCGTGGAACCTGCTCAAGGGCAATTTACCGCCGCATTTGCACTCCCGGTTTGTCTATACTCCCGGTAAGGTGACCGTGCGAGGATTGGGAGTCCTTAATGCCGACCAACAGTTGGAAAAACTCATTGACTGGTTCGGTAAAATGCAAGGAGCGCTGCCGGAACCGGAGCTGGCAAGTCGCTAATGTTGAAATAGATAGAAGTTACAATGGAGATTAAAATCGAACGACAGGCAGATCGCGATCGCCTGGAGAATTTAGGGGTATTTAACTGGCCCACTTGGTCGAAGGAAGCGTCGGAATTTCCCTGGCACTACGACGAATCGGAAACCTGTTATTTCCTTGAAGGGGATGTGGTGGTTACCCCGGAAGGTGGCGACCCCGTGGAGATGGGGAAAGGGGATTTGGTCACGTTTCCCCAGGGAATGTCGTGTACCTGGCACATACGCGGCGACGTGCGCAAGCACTATCAATTCGGGTAAGGGAACAATTCAGGGGCGATCGCAATTAATTCCCCCGCTCCCCAGCCACCACCTCACCACCTCACCAGCAACCCGAGAATGGGGAGGGTTTGGAGACCAAACCCCTACATTTCCCCATTGTCAGATGATGTTGCCTGATTCCTCATTGCCACTTCGCTCAAAAGCCGCTATAATAGCATGACGTTAGGGCATGTAGCTCAGTAGGATAGAGCATCAGATTCCGGTTCTGAGGGTCGGGGGTTCGAATCCCTCCATGCTCGTTTGGTTGTACTGCCATTTCTCTACCCAATCGATATCTAAAACCCTGTAAAACGCTCCACCTGTAGGGTAAACCCTGGAAGTACATCCTCTCCAGATAGCATTACGGGGAGATCGCGCACTTCTTTGGGGCGTCCCTGATGATAGATTTCAGCCTGTTGGTCTTGAGGATTAAACAGCCAGCCCAAGCAAACGCCACTATCGAGATAGTCTTGCATTTTCTCCTGTAGCATCGTCAACGAATCTGTCTGAGAGCGAAGTTCGATGACAAAGTCTGGGGCGATGGGCGGAAATTTTTGCCTCTGTTCTCGAGTCAGTGACTCCCAGCGAGATAATTTTATCCAAGCTGCATCGGGAGAGCGATCGCCACCACCCGGTAGGCTAAAAATTGTGGACGAACTAAAAACTTTACCGAGCTTGGTTTCACGATTCCAAACGTAGAGTTCCCCCCCTAACTCAAGTTCCTGATTGCTGCTATAACCGCCAACAGGTGGCATTAAAATCAACACTCCTTTAGGAGTACACTCTAAGCGTACATTGGGATTAGCAATACAAAGCCGATCAAACTGCTCGTCGGTCAAATCAACAGTTTTTAGATCGAGAGTTATGGGTAAGGTCAACATGGCACTGACATTACAAAAAATCTCGGTAATGTCTAGACGCGATATTTGTAGGGTGGGAATTGCCGATCGAGTTGAAATTGTGCCGATTCACTGCAAACTAGCAATGCCCGCCTTCCCATGAAATAGAAAGTCTACAACCGGATTTCACATGACAAATAATTTGACAATTTCCCAAGATTGTTCATTTAATTTGTCAACCATCAAGTGATGCCGTCAGAAATAACAAAACCTGGAATCCTTGCTGTAATAGGAATTTTAGCTCGCTCTCGATCGCGTCAACTCATTTTTCAAGATGACAGATAATATATCAAGCGCCATCGCAAGCACAAACCCCGCTATTGATTGCATAGCGAGGTGAACCCCAATCGGACGGAAAAATTCAGCTAAAACTGCTCGCCTCGACCTTTGTGTTGCACGCCTTTGACGATTCTCGACAGTTCCGATTTCTCATTAATGGAAATCCGCGTCGGCGAACCGCTGATAATTCGCTCGTAGTTGCGGAACGAATCGGTAATCTCGGGTCCGTGTTCGCTGATCGTGTACTCGCGGATGCCCTTATCGTGCCAAGACCCGCGCATCTTAAACACGTTGATGGCACGGGACATTTCGCCGCGAATTTCGACATACTGCAACATCAAAATCGTATCGGTAATCGTGGAAATGTGGGAATCGGTAATCGAATGGG
>CAYQUF010000082.1:0-13636 GCA_964420595.1 uncultured bacterium | reverse complement strand
CACATCTCGTCGAGGGTTTTGACGCCAGACGAAATGCGCACGTTGGACGAGCGTTGGGTCAGTCGCATTGCGCCTAACGGGAAGATATTGATCCCATCGTTGGTCATGGTGAACGGGTATTCCCCTTTCATGTGGGTCGTCCCGCGCAATTTCAAGATCTCGATGGTGCGGCGGCGGCGTTCCCCTTCTAAAGCGTTGCGCACGATCGCCACATTATCAGACACGAATTCTTCCACGCCAAAGCGAGCGACGGCACCGTATTCGTCTTCTCGTTCGGTGGTCATGACGGTGGTGACGCCAACCTGTTTCAAACGCGCCACCAAGCGGAAGATTTCCCGACGCACCACGGACGCCGCATCGTATTGTTGAAACACCGCCGTGACCGAATCAATCGACACTCGCTTGGCTTTGTATTTGCGAATGCCGTACTGGATCCGCTCGATTAGGGCTGACAGGTCAAAGCTTCCGACCACGTCTTGTCCTTCCGGGTCGGGGGAAGCATCTAAAATAAAGAGTTTGCCTTCGTCAATTAAGGCTTGCAAATCCCAATTAAAGCTGTGGGCATTCTGAATAATGTCGTTCGGCGATTCTTCGAAGGTGACGAATACGCCGGGTTCGTTGAAATAGTGAATGCCGTTGTACAGAAATTGCATGGCGAACAGGGTTTTCCCCGTCCCCGAAGTCCCGCTGACTAAGGTAGCTCGACCGGCGGGCAAACCACCGTGCGAGATATCGTCAAATCCTTCGATCATCGTCCGAATTTTTTGGACGCCGACGGTTGATGGCTGTTTTTCTGGATCGACTTTTGGACGCTGACTCATTACTTTACTACTAACCTTTGTAGAATCTCAAACCCCAATTCTATTCGAAATTGTTATCAAAGTTGCTTAGGATATCGGACAACCAGAGCGTAGTGCAAGCGGTCTCATACATCGGCACTCGCCTCGGATAGCTCTTCATATAATAGATCCAAGCCGATCAAGACTTTTTCGCGATCGGACAAGTCGCCGATAATTTTGCGTACGGGGGGCGGTAGAATTTTTGCCAGAGTGGGGGTGGCTAAGATTTTATCTTCTTCGGCGAGTTGGGGATTTTTGAGAACGTCGATCACTTTCAATGCATAGACGCCTTGAAATTCTTGCTCTAGGATATTGTTGAGCGTGGTCAAAGCTCGAACGGAGTTGGGGGTATTTCCAGCTACGTAGAGTTTCAGGACATAGGTTTTTTTAGGCGTAGTCATCGTTGAAAGCCGTGTATTTTTAAAGTTAACGTTATAGGGTCTCGTTTTAGCTCGAACGGACGGGACGAGATCGCGGACTGGGTTCGATCGCTCAAGTCTCTCTGGGAATGGAACGACGATACATCTCGCACAGATGGGAGATCGTGTCGATTAAGGTCAAGCGATAGTCGATCAGGATCTCTTCGTTACGCCCTTCTAATTTTAGCTGTTTGGCAAATTCATCCATTAACTCCATGTGAATTTCAACGATACGGGTGACGGAGATATCTGCAAAGAAAGCTAAGTTTACGAATTCGTCAATTTGTTGATTGAGATCGCTGCGATCGCTAAAGTAGCTTAAGACGATTTCGCGGTAGCGTTCTTTGAGATCCTCCAAATACTGCTGTCGCTCGGGCGGCGGCAAATTTCGTAAATACAATTTTGGATTGCGTTTATAGTACACGCCAAGGTATCCTAAACGCTCTTTCAGTTTTTCGGCGAGGCGCTGTTGTTGAGGGAGCAGAAAGGGACGATCGCCCGAGTCCTCGGATGGGTTGGAGTCTAGCTTATTATCGATTGTGCAAGTGATGGGAGCAAGCTTTAAGAACTGACTGAGGGCGCGATCGATATAGGTTGAAATCCGATCGAGCCGATCGCTCGGCACTTGAATTTCGGCAGTATGGTAAACTAGGGATGCGATTTCCATCCCATTGGTGTCGGCATCGTCCGAGCGATCCAATGGGGAAGAGGTGTCGTCGGCTGTCGATTGCATAATTATAACAGCAGGTAAAATAATAGATTGATGGCACAAATCCTGTGTCAAATCACTTGATATCTCGTTGTTTTCAAGAATGAAACAATCGATCTGCTGATTTTCGCTTTGCGAGAACTCCAGAAAAGCCCGTGCTTCTTCAAAAAAATGGATACAATGACGCCGATCGTCTAAAGACTCGGCGAGCAATTTAGCAACCGATGGGGAGGGAATAAAGCTACAAATAGATAATTGAGGACGCACAGCGATTGGAAATCCGGAAACTTCATTCAAAATAGATCGGGGGCACGAGCGAAATTCGCTTGGAATGGCATAAAAATTTAACTTTGTTTTAACAAGTTTAACGTCAATTGTAACTGATTGTAAGGACTCCTCCATCTAGAGTGCCCTTTCAAGGTCATAATTGAGCATAGGCATCAAACTCGCCACGCCAAAGTGCGATCGCCTAAAGTGCGAGCAAGTTGCGAGGAAGATTCCCGCTCGTCCCATCCCATCGGTCGTCTGGATGCCGATCTAAATTGTTTTAGACCAGTTCAGCCGTTAATGTCCATGTCTATGACCGATTTGAGTGCGTTTGTCGAGTCCGTCCCCCCTTGCACGGATACAGATACGCTAGCCAATGCCTGCCAGTTATTTCGCACGCACCAGTGCGATCGCTTGGTCGTGACTGACCCGCAGCACTACCCCGTTGGGATAATTTGGCTCGATCGCCTCTTACCATGTCTGCTCGAGGATCCCGCCTCGAACCTGTCAGTCGAGTCAGGGTTCGATCGCAATACCCCGATATCGGTCCTGGGCTCTTCCATTGTAGAGCCTTCGATCGCCCTCTCGGCAGATCTGAGCCTAGATCGCTTCTGGCTGTATTTCAAGCACGCATCCGACGGCAATCCCTCACCCTCCTCGACTGACAACCCTCGCACTCAATACGCCCTCACCGATGCCAGCGGTCGCTACCTGGGCTTGCTCGACCTGACCCGAGCCCTCGCCACCATCGCCCAATCGCAAGCCTCCTCTCCCAATTCCAGCGTGTCTCTGCCCAGACTCTCCTCTCGCGATCGCCCGCGCGGGGATCCCAACCTCGACACCCTCTGTCACTTTCTCGAACAAATTCCCCTCCCGATGATGCTCCAGACGCGATCGGGTCGTCCCATCGCCCAAAATCTCGCCTGGCGCGAACAGTTGGGGAAATTGCAAGATCCCAATCGCGTCCGACAAGCGGCGGCGGCAATGCTCGATCGCGCCACGAGCCACCTCTCGACGATCGCCACTGTCTCCAATCCCGCCCATCAATGCCGGATCGGCGGCAATGCCGACACCTGCATTTGCGAGTGTACGATGAAAGGCGGGCAGGATCGCATCTGGCAATTCGTCAAAGTGCCCGTCGGCGAGTCGTTTCTCGTCTGCGATCGCCCAGCGATCGACTCCCAACCCTGGCAGGTTACTGATGCCACCACTTCGTTTCACCTCGCCACCTTAGAACCGCCCCACGCCCCCGAAGCCGCCACCGCCACAGCGAGCGATCGCCTCTCGACCCTGTGGTTGGTGTTGGCGCGAGACGTAACCGAGCAGGAATACGCCGCCCGAGAACTGGCTGCCAAAAATGCCGATTTAATCCAACTCAACCGACTCAAAGACGAATTTCTCGCCCTGATCGGTCACGAACTCAAAACCCCCCTGACCGCCGTTTTGGGTCTGTCGAGCCTGCTCAAGGATCGGATGCTCGGACCGCTCAACGACCGCCAAGCTCGCTATACCCAACTGATCTACCAGAGCGGTCGGCATTTGATGACGGTGGTCAACGACATTCTCGATTTGACCCGGATCGAAACGGGACAGCTCGAACTCGAACTCGAACCCGTCTCCATTGCCGAAGCGTGCGATCGCGCCTACCGCCAAGCCTGTCAGTTGCACCCCGGAAGCCCCTCCCAAACAGGTAAAACCAGCGATCCAGCCGCGATCGCACCATTTCAGCTCGACATCGAACCCGGTCTAGACCGCCTCGTCGCCGATCGCGCCCGCTTGTGCCAAATGCTGGCAAACCTCCTCTCCAACGCCCTCAAATTTACCGCCCCCGAGGGAAACGTCGGCTTGCGGGTCGGTCGCTGGGAAGACTGGATTGCCTTTACCGTGTGGGATACCGGCATCGGCATCCCCGCCACCAAGCAACACTTGATTTTCCAAAAATTCCAACAGCTCGAAAGCCCCCTCAACCGCCAATTTGAAGGGACGGGATTGGGACTGGTACTCGTTCAGAAACTCGCGCGCGCCCACGGGGGCGAAGTGTCGTTCGTGTCTGCCGAAGGAGAGGGGAGCGAATTTACCCTGTTGCTGCCCCCCATTCCCCCCAAACCAGAGTCGCCCTCGGTAGAGGAACAAGCCGCCCAATCGAACCGCCTGATTTTAGTGGTCGAGTCTGCTGCCTGTTTTGTCGAGAATTTGCGCGCTCGACTGCAGGAAGCCGGCTATTGGGTGGCGATCGCGCGATCGGGCACCGAAGCGTTAGAAAAGGCGAGGC
Organism: uncultured bacterium; assembly: GCA_964420595.1. Taxonomy (GTDB): domain Bacteria; phylum Cyanobacteriota; class Cyanobacteriia; order Cyanobacteriales; family Geitlerinemataceae; genus CAYQUF01. The sequence continues at coordinate 9,130 of CAYQUF010000082.1, read as the reverse complement.
GATTGCAACCGCGACTGGTGTTTCTCAATCCCGTCTTGCCCCTGCTGTCGGGGTGGGACGTACTGCGATTGCTCAAAACCGACGATCGCACCGCCCATCTATCGATTGTCGTCACGGCAGCCCCCAGCGATCGCGCCCGCGCCCGACGGTATCGCGCCGACGACTTCTTGCAACTGCCCGTGGATCCCTCGGCACTGCAACAGTGTTTGACCAACTCGATCCCGTTTGCGGCAGCAGCGCGTCCCCTGGTGGTATTGAAGCTGACGCCCAACGACGGTCTCGCCTCCCCCGAGGGCGATCGACACCGCGATTTTAGCGATGGGGTGGATCTCGATCCCCTGTTTCACCAAAATTGCTGCCGCATCCTCGAAGCCGACGACCTGGATCAAGCCGAACTGCTAGCACGAATTTGGAAACCCGACGCCATCTTGCTGGTTCCGACCTCGGTGACCTCCAGCCGCACCGCCACGCCCGTTCGCGTAGCGTGTCCCGTAGGGACGTATCGCCGCTCGAAAATGCTGGCTTATCTCGATCGCTTCAGCACCCAGCCTCACTTGGCGTCCGTCCCGTTGGTCACGCTGGACCCGGATACGACGGAAGCCGCCAATCAAATTGCCGCTCGCCCCGGCACGACGTTGCAAGTGTTTCCGTGCTTGATTGCTCCCGACAGCCGCTCCAGTTCCGACATCGATCCGAATTCAAACCTTCCGGCGCTGCTGCAAGCCATTCAGGTGGCGGCGGGGTGCGCTCGCCCGGATTAGTCCGGATTACCTTCGGTTCGGGCGCGTTCGGTGCTTTTGGCAATTTCGCTCAATTGCAAGCCGGAGGGATAGGTGCCTTCGGTTTTGATTCGTTTGATTTCGCCCTCGGGCACTTGCCTGCCAATTTTTTCGAGAACCGCACGGACGACATCGCCGCGATCGATCGTGCCTGCAACGGCACCAGCGGGCGAGAGGACGGTAATGTAGCGCAATTGGCGATCGTCGAGGACGTTAATGACTTCTGCCAAGCTCGAGGATTCGGAGACGGTGACGATGTCGGCGAGGGGACGGGCAATGTCTTGCAGGGTTTGGGTTTCCCACTGCGATCGCTCGATAAAACGCAGGTCGTTGGGGGACACCAAGCCGCGATAGCGACCTTCGGAAGCGGCAAAGTAAGGATAGGTTTTCGGTCGCTCGTTGCCGTTCTCGCCCCCCCAGAGCAAATACTCGTCGGCAAACTGGCGCAGGCTCATGCGCGCGTCTACCACGCGGAACTCGCGGCTCATTACCTCGCTGGCGCGCAGTCGCATCATGGCTTCTTGCAAGTCGGTGAGGCGATCGTAGGCGCTGGCATTTTGCAGCACGAACCAACCGATCAGCGCGATCCAAATGCCCCCCGCCGATTCGCCCAACAGCAGCCAGAGCAACCCCCCCGCGATCGCCGCTCGACCCAGATTTTTGCCCGTCCGCGCCGCCCAATGCACGCCGCGAAATCGATCGCCGGTGAATTTCCAAACCGCTGCTTTCAGGACTTGTCCGCCATCGAGGGGCAAACCGGGAATCAGGTTAAACAGCCCCAGGATTAAATTAATATAGGCGACATCGTCAGCCGTCACTCGCAACGGCGACGCGCTCTCCGCACCGGGTAAGAGCTTTCCGACAATCCCCAGGAGGAAAAATAGCATGATACTTACCGCCGGACCGGCGATCGCCACTTGAAAGGCTTGTCCCGGCGTTTTCGACTCCTTATCGATCGCTGCCACGCCGCCAAATAAAAATAAAGTGATGGAATTGACTTGAATGCCTTGCGATCGCGCGACTAAGCTGTGACCCAATTCGTGCAGCAGCACTGAGCCAAACAGTAACAACGCGACGGCTAACCCCGTTCCCCACGCGATTAGCGGTTGCCATTGATAGCGCGATTGAAAGTTCAATCCATTGGAAACCGTCAACAACACCACGATCGTGAACCAAGACGGGTCGATGTACAGCGGAATGCCAAATAAAGACCCGATTCGCCAACCCGATTGCATAAATCCGTTCCTAAGATGTGCCGATTGGACAGCGCCAAAACTGCCCTGAAGCCAACTCGACGGCTGACTTAACTCTATTCTACCGAGCTGGCGCGGCGAAATTGGCGTTAACCCCCAATTGTGCCCCAACTCGCAACCCAGAGGACGAATTCGGCAAGATTTTTTTAATAACTTAAAAGTAATTGAGTATAGAAACTCGATCGCCAAATAAAATCCCTACCCGCCATCAATCAATAGGGGTAGGGTGGAGTTGGATGATTATCCGAGGCGCGATCGCCCTAGATTAGAGAATGCCAGCATTCCCCAATCCCAAAATCACGCCCGCACCGAGAACGTGTCCCAAGCACATCGTGCCCAGCAATTCCGGCCAGCCAAATCCGGTAAACAATGCGGGAAGGGCTACGGGGAGTTCCGGACCGACGCCGCGATTCTGAATGGCAGGACGACCGATGGCGATCGCCACGAGATTGCAGATAATCATGACCAGTCCAACGCTAAACGACCATTCCGGCGTTTGAGGCGCGTTGGCAGCTAGGATGAAAGTGAAGTCAACCAAGTTATCTTCTCCTAAATTGCTAAACTCATTCCAACAACTAAGGGGAATTATAAAAAGATGGTTGCCAATTCCTACAATTTGTTTCAATAGTTAACAGTTTCGTAAACTTTTGATACAAAATTTTTGAGAGAATTGACGGTCGAGTCATAGCAGGCAAAAGCATGCGAGTTAAAATTTGCGGCATCACCCAAATCCAACAGGCAGAAGCGATCGCCGACATGGGTGCCACGGCTCTCGGTTTTATTTGCGTGTCGGCATCCCCCCGCTACGTGGAACCGAGCCGAATTCGCGCGATCGCCGATCGCCTGCCCGATCGCATTCTGCGGGTCGGCGTCTTTGCCAACGAAAGCCCAGACACCGTTGCCAGCACCGTCGCACAGGCGAACTTGAATGCCGTCCAGCTCCACGGCAGCGAGTCCCCCGAATTTTGCCAGCAATTGCGGCAGCGACTGCCCGGAATCGAACTGCTCAAAGCCTTTAGAATCAAGACTCCCGACGCCTTGGTGCAAGTGGAAGCCTACAGCGATCGCGTCGATGGATTCCTGCTCGATGCCTACCACCCCGACCGACTCGGCGGCACCGGTCAAACCCTGGAGTGGCAGCGCTTAAACGCATTTTCCCCCAGCCAACCGTGGTGGCTCGCTGGGGGATTGACGCCGGAGAATATCCGGATGGCATTGGCTCAAGTTCGTCCGGATGGCATCGATCTCTCTAGCGGAGTCGAAACGGCACCGGGGGACAAAAACTTAACCAAAGTGGCGCGATTGTTCGAAACGCTGCGATCGCTTTAGAAAAACGCGGGTTGGTGGCGGATCAGGCTGAGAAATTCCTCGCGAGTGCGTTGGTCGTCCTGAAACACGCCCAACATGGCACTGGTCACCGTCCAGGATCCGGGTTTTTCCACGCCGCGCATCACCATGCACATATGGGTGGCTTCCATCACCACGGCGACCCCCTGCGGTTCGAGAATCGTCTGAATCGCTTCGGCAATTTGCCGGGTGAGGCGTTCTTGCACCTGCAAGCGACGACCGTACATTTCTACAATTCGGGCAAGCTTACTCAAGCCTACCACTTTCTGATTTGGGATGTAAGCGACGTGTGCTTTGCCCATAAACGGCAGCATGTGATGCTCGCACAGGCTAAACACGTTAATGTCGCGCACCAACACCATTTCATTGTGTCCTTCGTCGAAGATTGCCCCGTTGACCAATTCTTCTAACGACTGCTGGTAACCGCTGGTGAGAAAGCGCATTGCTTCCGCCACCCGTTTTGGCGTTTTGAGTAAGCCTTCCCGCTCGGGGTCTTCGCCCACCCCCACCAACAGTTGGCGTACCGCCTCCATCATTTCCTCATTATCGACTTCTTCTTTAGCCGGAGTCGCCGCCGGGCGATCGATCGCGGGCGTATTGCGATCGGGACGGGGTTGAATGTCACCATTTTTGGGCGTTTCGCGAATATTATTCCCTTGCGAGGCTTGGGACTTCAGGGGATTGAAACCGTTAGATGAAGCAATAGTCATGACGAGTCTTGTTTGAATGTAAAAGAGCAAGCGCTTGCATCCTCCGCGATCGCAGTCGCAAAGGAAACGTGAGAATTAAATCGGGAAAAACTTAGAGGACGCCCGCACTGGGCATGAGCGTGACCTCCTCAATGGTTGCCTCTGAAGGCATTTGGATGGTTTGAAGGATCGATTCAGCCACGCTTTCGGGCGTCAGCATCTTCGAGCGATCGAAATCGGCATTGACCGTTTCGGTATCCCAAATCGGACTGTTGACCGCACCGGGACAGACTGCCGTGACGCGAATGCCATTCGCCCGTTCTTCGGCCGCCAGGGCTTTGGTCAGACCCATTAGCCCGAACTTGCTGGTACAGTAAGCCCCCCAACCGGGAAACGCCTGTTTTCCGGCAATCGAAACCACGTTGACAATCGTGCCCGTCCCGCGATCGCGCATCATCGGTAAAATACCCTGAATGCACTCGAACGCGCCGGTCAAATTCAGATCGAGAACGCGCTGCCAATCTGCCAGAGGCGTATCGATCAGGGGCTTGGTATACCCCATGCCAGCGTTGTTGATGAGAATGTCAACGGGAGCGAACTCTGCGGCGATCTTGCCAATGCGTTCTCGAACTCGATCCACTCGGGCGAGATCGACTGGATAAACCGCCACATCGACCTCGCTCGATTGTCGGATTGTTTCGGCAACTGCCTCTAACTTCTCCAGAGATCGACTCAATAGGGCAACGTGAATTCCCGCTCGGGCGAACGCCAGCGCGGTGGCTTTGCCAATCCCGCTACTAGCACCCGTAATCAGGGCACGCTGTTGCTGGTGAAAACTCATGAAAATGCTTTTGTATCCTCTGCTACAACCATTGCCACGGCACTCGTGCGATATCCCTCACAGCGTTGGAACCGAAAAGATTCGGTATCGCTAGCGATCGCGCATTCATCCTGCCCTCAAGCCAGCCCAGGGGCGATCGTTCCGGTTCGGCGAACCGGATGACTCCCCCCTCGCGATACACTTGAGAACAGGCAGTTGCCCCAGGGTAGGGCGAAGACGTGTAGTCTAGAGATCGCCCGCACGAGGCGATCGAGTCGAGCAATAGAACCGAAAACCATCCAGAAAATGAGAATGCTTAAAGAATCGTGACATTAGGGATTATATCACTCCTACTCAGAAGGCAAGTCCAAAATAATCGATCGCCAATCCGCATCAATGACTTCCTTTCAGGTGGGAGAGAGTGTCAAAATAGGTCAAAGTAATGTTAGACCTCGACTTTGAGATTGGGCTGTGACCGAAGCGAAAACCTATAAAGATACCGTCAATCTCCCTCAAACCACGTTCGAGATGCGGGCAAACTCCACCAAGCGGGAGCCGCAACTCCAGCAGTTTTGGGACGACAACGAAATTTACCAGCGCCTATCGCAGCAACTTCCAGGCGAGCCGTTCGTCCTGCACGACGGTCCCCCCTACGCCAACGGGGCGCTGCACATCGGTCACGCCCTCAATAAAATTCTCAAAGACGTTATCAACCGCTACCAGCTCCTGCAAGGGCGCAAAGTTCGCTACATCCCCGGCTGGGACTGCCACGGGTTGCCCATCGAGCTGAAAGTGCTGCAAAAGATGAAATCCTCCGAGCGGCGGCAGCTCGACCCCTTGACATTGCGGCAAAAAGCCCGAGAGTTCGCCCTCGAAACCGTAGACCAACAGCGCGACGGGTTCAAGCGTTACGGCGTTTGGGGCGATTGGGCGCATCCCTATCTGACCCTGACCCCCGAATACGAGGCGGCTCAAATCGGCGTGTTCGCTCAGATGGTGCTTCAAGGCTATATTTACCGGGGTCGCAAGCCGGTTCACTGGAGTCCCAGTTCCAAGACGGCGCTGGCGGAGGCAGAATTAGAATATCCCGAAGGTCATACCTCTCCCAGTATCTACGCCACGTTTCCCATTACGCAGCTTTCGGAGGCGGCGCGATCGGATCTCGAACCCTACGCTTCGAAATTGCACGCGGCAATTTGGACGACGACGCCGTGGACGATTCCGGGCAACTTGGCAGTTAGCGTCAATCCGGAGTTGAAATACGCTGTTGTCAAAGCCAGCAGCGAGTCCGACCCCCAACGCTATTTAATTGTCGCCGCAGACGCGATCGCCCGTTTGTCCAATGTCCTCGAAACCGACTTAGAAGCCGTCGCCACGATCGCGGGGAAAGATTTAGAACACTGCGTCTACCGCCATCCCCTGTTCGATCGCGACGGGGAAATTGTCATCGGCGGCGATTACGTCACCACCGAATCTGGAACCGGATTGGTTCACACGGCACCCGGTCACGGTTTGGAAGACTATCAGGTGGGACAGCGGTACGGCTTGCCTATCTTCTCCCCGGTAGACGAAAACGGCAGATTTACCGACGATGCCGGTCAGTTTGCCGGATTGAAGGTCTTAGACGAGGGCAATCAAGCGGTTATCGACGCCTTAACCGAGAAAGGAGCGCTGCTCAAACAAGAGCCTTACGTTCACAAATATCCCTACGACTGGCGTACCAAGAAGCCGACCATTTTCCGCGCCACCGAACAGTGGTTCGCCTCCGTGGAAGGATTCCGCGAAGCCGCCCTGAAAGCGATTTCCGAGGTGCAGTGGATTCCCAGCCAAGGACAAAAGCGGATCGAGTCGATGGTCAAGGAGCGATCGGATTGGTGCATTTCGCGCCAGCGCAGTTGGGGGGTGCCGATTCCGGTATTTTACGACGAGGAAACTGGAGACGCCCTGCTCACCGAGGAAACTATCGATCGCGTGCAAGCGATTGTCGCCGAACGGGGTTCCGATGCCTGGTGGGCCCTCCCCGCCGAAGAATTACTGCCCGAATCCTATCGCCACAACGGTCGCAGCTATCGCAAAGGCACCGATACCATGGACGTGTGGTTCGATTCCGGGTCGTCTTGGGCTGCCGTGGCGCGATCGCGATCGGAATTGCACTGTCCGGTGGAACTCTACCTGGAAGGCTCGGACCAGCACCGAGGCTGGTTTCAATCCAGCTTGCTCACCAGCGTCGCCACCACGGGACAAGCGCCGTACAAGCAAGTGCTCACCCACGGCTTCGTTCTCGACGAAAGCGGTCGCAAGATGAGCAAGTCCCTCGGGAACGTCGTCGATCCGGCGGTCGTCATTAACGGCGGCAACAATAAAAAGCAGGAACCGCCTTACGGTGCGGACGTACTGCGCCTGTGGGTTTCCTCCGTGGATTATTCGTCCGACGTTCCCCTGGGCAAAAATATCCTCAAACAAATGGCGGATGTCTACCGCAAGATTCGCAATACGGCGCGGTTCTTGCTGGGCAACCTGCACGACTTCGACCCGCAGCAGCACGCGGTTCCCTACGAGCAATTGCCGGAATTAGACCGCTATATGCTCCACCGCATCACCGAGGTGTTCGCCGAAGTCACCGATGCTTTCGACAAGTATCAGTTCTTCCGCTTCTTCCAAACGGTGCAGAATTTCTGCGTGGTGGATTTGTCCAACTTTTATTTGGATATTGCCAAAGATCGGCTGTATATCAGTGCAACCGATTCGCCGCGCCGTCGCAGTTGTCAGACCGTGTTGGCGATCGCCCTGGAAAATCTCGCCCGCGCCATTGCACCGGTATTGTGCCACATGGCGGAGGATATCTGGCAGAATTTGCCCTATTCCACTCCTCACCAATCCGTATTTGAATCCGGTTGGGTGAAGCTCGAAGACCGCTGGAAAGATTCGGAGCTAGCCGGAAAGTGGCAAAAGCTACGGCAAATTCGAGCCGAAGCCAATAAGGTATTGGAAAAGGCGCGCAACGACAAGGCGATCGGCGCTCCCTTGGAGGCGAAAGTGCTGCTCTACGTCCGCGATTCGGCACTACAGCAGCAACTCGAACAGATGAATCCGGCGGATACGACCGAAACCCCTGCGACCGAAACGCCTTGGGAGTCTGCCCCGACCCACGCCTTAGCCGAAACCTCCGATCGCGCCCCGTTGGTCGATCCCGATGCCCCCATTGGGGATAACGTCCTGCACGTGCTATCGGACGGACCGGGCTATCTCGCAGCGGCGATCGCCACTTACCGCCGACCGTTAACCAATGTCGGGTTAGTTGTCGTCGCCTTGACGATCGTTTACGTTCTCCAAGGCACGTTAGGCGCAATTCACGCCATCCCCCTACTACCGAGCTTGCTACAAATTATCGGCTTGGGATACAGCGGTTGGTTTGCCTATCGCAATCTCCTATTTGCCCAAGACCGCCAGCGACTGTTGCAACAGGTAGACACTCTCAAAGTAGAAGTGTTGGGAGATGGCGACCCCGTGACGAGTCAACCTGCGATCGCGCCGAGTCCCTCCCCGAAAACCTTACTGGGATCCCTATCTCCCCAAACCAATCGGGTGGACGAGTTGCGCTACCTGTTTATTGCCTCCCAGGTGGAATTGCTCGATTCGCCAGAGCCGTTGAAGGGGTTAGATTACAGTTCTCAAACCGAAGAATTGGGCGTCGGGGTAGTTAAAGCAGACGGTCAAAAGTGCGATCGCTGCTGGAACTATTCCACTCACGTGGGCGACTCGGAAGAAGACCCCACCCTTTGCGAGCGTTGCGTCGCCGCACTTCAAGGTCAGTTCTAAGGAGCCATTCATTCGTGACGCCCCAAGAGTTTGTCCTATTTTTTGTTGCCGTTCTCCTGAGTGCTTCGGGACAGTTTTTTCTCAAAGCCGGTGCGTTGAAGTTGGGACAAATGAATCCCGAGCGTCTGCTGCATTACGTTCTCGGAATTGTGGGCACCCCCGAATTAATGGCGGGATTGACCTGCTACGGATTTGGGGCAATGGCGTACATTTTGCTGCTCACGCGGGTTCGTCTCAGCGTGGCAGCACCCGCCGTTGCCCTGGTTTACGTGTTTTCGGTGTTGATGGGATATTTTCTGTTTCAAGAGCCGATTCCGCTGCGGCGAGTGGTCGGTTTGGGATTTATCGTCTGTGGCGTCGTTTTGGTGATTTGGAAAAATTAGGCGATCGCACCGCCAGCCTCGTCGAGAGAGTTGACATTTC
>CAYQUF010000081.1:11602-21020 GCA_964420595.1 uncultured bacterium | reverse complement strand
TCTCACGCTTCAAATCTCTGATTGAAGCGGAGGATTCTTGCGGGTTTTGCTAAAAAATTGGCAGGCGGAGCATCCACCCGTCAACTTCTTTCTAGATTAATTTGAGGTTTCCCCGATCGCGCGTGTAAATTCGCAATTTGTTTGAACCCCGAACCCTTGTCGGGCAATCCTCGCTTTGATTCTACAATACGGACGCGATGGGTGTCGTTCGTCTGGAGGCAATTGTGGCAGAATTTCAGTGAGGGGATGGGGAGAGGGGGAGGATTTCCGCGAGCGATCGCGCCCGTTGCCCCTTGCCTGCCTCAACTTTCAAGTAAAATGTAGCAATCGCCCGTCTTGCCTGACTGAAGTGCAGTCCTTAGACAGCGCGATCGCGCCGAGCAGGAGAAGAACGAAATGCCCAGTTTACAACAGCAGTTGCAGCCGTCGATGGCCGAACTTGCCCGGACTGGAAATTTTCAGGCGATCGCCTATTGGCTTAACCGATCGCTGATGCCTCATGGGATGTACGCACGGGTGGGGGCAACTAAGGGCGGGTGCTTGCCGATTTTGGTGGAATTCCAACGATCGCCCGCACTGGCTGGGGATCGCTTGGTACGCTTCATCTGCCACCAAATTTGGCAGCTCGACTGCGAAGCGATCGATGGTGTAGAGGTGGCGGCTCGCTGGAGCGGGAAATCGCAACTGCTGTGGAAGCAATCGGTACGCATCGTCACCCCTGCCAACCAACGGCGGCGAAAGGAGCGACCTGCCCCGCGATCGCGCCGTTCTCGTCCGGTCAAGGGACTGGGAGCGTTGAATTACAAGACGATTCGCGCCCTATTGATGGTCGCTTCGGCAACGGCGGCGTTTGTCCTCGGCTGTTGGTTTAGCTATTACGATACCCATTCGACCCAAGCGGCTGCGCGATCGTCTCAAACTGTTGCCAATTCCGCTCCCCCTCCCAAACGTCCCGAGACCGTCCGAGCCGCACTCGAAGCCGTCTCAGTGGTCGAACACCGGCAAGTGCTGCACCCCGACGATCCCACGGTGACGCTGATGTTCGCCGGGAACGTAACGCTGTCGGATGGGTTGTATGGCAATAGCGATCGCGCCTTTGCTCGCCTGAGCGAATCCCGTCAAGCGGACGTGGCGATGGTCAACTGGTACGATTCCTTTCCGGGCGATCGCGCCGTGGATTGGTTGCAGCAGGGGGGCATCGATATCGTCTCCTTTGCCAACGAACCTTCCCTCGCTCCAACGCCGAGACGGTGGACGGAGGCATTCGAGCGGTTGGAAGATGCCGGAATTCACGCAGTCGGGGCGGGACGGACGGTGAAAGAAACGCGCCGCCCGGAAATTTTGGACGTGAAGGGGCAGCGGATTGCCTATCTCAGTTATTATGCCGAGGATCTGCCGGGGGAAGGCGAGGATCGCTCGGGGATCAATCGGGGCGATCGCGATCGCATTGCCGAAGATATCCGCGCCCTGCGCGATCGCGTGGACTGGATCGTGGTTAACTACCATTGGGGATCTTCGCTGGCGTCCTATCCGGAACAGTGGCAGATCGACCTGGCACAGTTTGCCATCGATCGCGGTGCCGATGCGATCGTCGGACACCATCCCCACGTGTTGCAGGGTGCCCAAATTTATAAGGGTCGAGCGATCGCCTATTCGCTGGGGAACTTTATTTTCGGCAAAAGTGCCCGTCGAGACTACAATACCGCCGCGTTGAAGATCTCCCTCGACGGTCGAAAAATGAAGGTAGAATTTCTCCCGATCGAAGTGCGACAGTTTCAACCGCGCGTGGCGAAAGGCGATCGGGGTCGCGAAATTCTGCGACACTTGCACGCGATTTCTGACATTTTCGAGCGTCCCATGACGTCGCCGGTCATTCTCGATCGCGAGTCGGAGCGATCGCAGCCGTCCCAGGAACCGCAATTACCCCGTTTTCCCACTCCCGATCCGACCGAACCGTTAAATCCAAGCGAGGAGGACGCGCCGTTTAATCGCGACCCGTTTACGATGGGAGATTCGAGAGAATAACAGCCCGCTCTAACGCTGGATCGGCGACTGACGCTCCCCCAAATCGGCTTTGCACGTGGCGAGAACGCGGCGGTCGGTGGGCGAGAGGGATCCGATTTCGTGGAATCCTGCCAAATCTACGGGCGAACTGCCAGAATTGCCATTCGCATCGGCGACGAGGGAGCGATCGTCAATGGGGATGCCGTAGGCGTGAGTGTCTTGGGTATAGCTATTGATGACCGTCAGCGACAGGCGACCGTCTTCGGGAGAACCGTAGAAACAGTCGAACTGCGATCGCGGCTGGTAAAATGCGCCGACGACCCGATTGTCGCGCACTTCGAAGACCATGTAACTGCTGCCGATTTGTTGCGGTTGAGGGGATTCTCCCAGCAGGTACACGCCATTTTCGAGTTCGGTTTGGGGTTGAGACGATCGAGCCCGATCCGTTTCACCTGGCGACGCCAGAGCCGCCATCGGCTGTCCCGCTCCGAGTCCGAGTCCCAACAGGGATAATAGGGCGAGGCGAGCGGTAGTTTGGGCGTTGAAGAAAGCGGATAGATGACGAAACACTTCAGATGTCCCCCGATCGTACGACGTAGCAGGTAACTCAACGGATGGGTTGAGGGTGAAAGCGCCAGAGGCGAACTATGCTTTAAGCGTATAAAAAGTTCGCGATCGCTAGCATCCTCCCATCGACTTATTCGGTGGCTCGATTGCACGGGCGACCGTCTAACCTGCGATAGAATTACTGTCTCCCGAATCGGCGAGGGTCGAAGCGATCGTTCGGGGGTGGCTCGGGTGAGTTTGGTCAGTGGAAATACGCGATCGCGATCGCTGTCTAAATTGCCATTTCCCAGTTTCTACGAGGAGGGGGGAAAGGGGGAGAGTGGGGGATGGGAAGAAGTTTTGGAAGCCCTAATCCTCGAACAACCGAAAGAAATGCCCTACCGATCCCTGTCCGCTTCCAATTGCCAGGGAATGCTTTAACGCCTCAGTCACGAAGGCTTTCGCCGATTTGACCGCGCTGAAGGGATCGGCGCCCAACGCTAAATTCGCCGCGATCGCCGCTGAGAGAGTGCAACCGGTACCATGGGAGTGGGGCGTATCCACCCGTTCGACTTGCAGCGTTTCAAAATTGCGACCGTCGTACCAAATGTCGAGCCCGCGCCAGCGATCGCTCATTCCGCCGCCTTTGACCAACACCGCCGTCGCCCCAAATCGAGTGTAAATCCGCTCGGCTGCCACGCGCATGTCGTCGGGGGAACGAATCTCGATGTCGCCCAGGATTTGAGCCTCGTAGCGATTCGGCGTCACGATCGCCGCCTTGGGAATGAGTTTCTCCTGTAACGCCGCGATCGCCTCGTCTGCAATCAACTGCGCCCCGCTGCGCGACACCATCACCGGATCGACCACCAAATTCGACAGGGATAAAGCCTCAACGCGATCGCTAACGGTCGCAATAATGTCGGCATTCAATAACATTCCCGTCTTGGTCGCATTCGTGCCGATATCTTCAACGGTCGCATCGATTTGCGCCGCCACCGCCTCGGGGGGAAGTGCGTCCACCCGATTGACCCCGAGGGTATTTTGCGCCGTCACGCAGGTTATCGCACTGGTGCCGTGGATGCCGTGAAAGGCAAACGTTCGCAAATCCGCTTGAATGCCTGCCCCGCCGCCACTATCGGAACCGGCAATCGTCAGGGCAACGGAACATCGAGCAGAATCGGTTGCACGCATTGCGATCTAGAAACTCAGCGACAAACAGGGAGTTTCCAGCTTAACGCACCTTTGCCTTAGCGGGGCGGTCGCCGCCGTTGCAGGAAGTCGGGAATATCCAAACCGGAGCCGGGGGATTTCGGCTGCGGCTCGAACGTCGGTTTCGGACTCGGCGAAGGCGGTTGGCTGGTGGGCATCTGACCGACGCGACTGGCGGGAGGACTGGCGGACTCGGGCGAAAACCCAGTAGCGATCACTGTCATGCGCACTTCCCCTTGCAATCGCTCGTCGATCACCGCACCGAAGATAATATTGGCATTGGGATCGACCGCCTCGTAAATGGTTTCGGCTGCCGTATTCACCTCGTGCAACGTCAAATCGCTGCCGCCAGTAATATTAAACACCACGCCGCGCGCCCCTTCAATGGACGATTCGAGCAGGGGAGACGAAATCGCCGCGATCGCTGCTTCTCGGGCGCGAGATTTGCCCGATCCCAGTCCGATTCCCATCATTGCCGATCCCGCATCTGCCATCACGGCGCGAATGTCGGCAAAGTCCACGTTCACCAATCCGGGCACCGTAATCATGTCCGAAATGCCTTGCACGCCCTGACGTAGAATTTCGTCGGCGTAGCGAAACGCATCTTGGACGGGGGTTTGTTCCGGGATCACCGCCAACAATTGGTCGTTGGGAATGGTGATGAGGGTATCGACCCGACTTTGCAATTCTTCAATGCCTTGCTTGGCTTGCTCGGAGCGGCGACGCCCTTCAAACATAAACGGACGGGTAACGATCCCGACCGTCAGCGCCCCGGCTTCCTTCGCCACCTCTGCCACGATCGGGGCAGCTCCCGTTCCCGTTCCGCCTCCCATACCGGCGGTAATAAAGACGAGATCGCACCCTTCGAGGGCGGCGGTGAGTTCGTCGCGGCATTCTTCGGCAGCTTTTTGTCCGATCGCCGGATTGCCTCCCGCCCCCAAACCGCGCGTCAGTTTCTGTCCGATTTGCAAGCGTTGGGGCGCCGCAGATTGCGTCAGGGCTTGGGCGTCGGTATTGACCGACCAAAATTCGACTCCGCCTAATTCTTCGGCGATCATGCGGTTGACGGCATTTCCGCCCCCTCCGCCAACGCCTATCACTTTAATTCTGGCTACGTTACTCGGCACAATGTCGCCACTCCTCGATTCTTCCGGTAGCTGACGATCGCGATCTTGGCTGTCGTACGGCCCAGAGTTGCCAAAAGGATTGGCGTCATCCACGCGAGTGTGGAAGCCTGACGGTCCTTCTATCGGAAAGCCTTGATGGGACATCGGCGATCGACTATTAGGGTTCATTGCGCGCATTACGCTTCAACTCTAGGCAACTAAACGTCAACTATAAGGTAACTTGCGTTCTAGCACCACCTATTGCAACCGCGTGTTTAGTATACGGGCGATCGCTGCCGTTGGTGCGATTTTTAACGGGACGGTCATTCGGTCGTACCGCTCAATCGCGTCCCCGATTTGAGTTGGAGCGACGGCGATTGAGGGGTTTTCAAATCGATATAAGCAATTTGTTCGGGATTGACCTGTTCGGGGAGCCGTCGCAGGCGATCGAGTTGTTCGAGTTGAGCGACAAAGCGATCGGAATGATAGGCTCCGAAATGAACGGTTCCTAATTCCGTTTTGGCGATTAAATTTGCCGGATTTTGCCAGTCAATCTCGAATACCTTCACGGGAGAGCGACGGATGGCTCGATACACTTGCCCCCAATATTGCTGGTATTGCCCCACGCGCCCGATGGTTTTGAGTTCCGGCAGGGGCGGAGTCTGTTCGAGGGACGTGTAGCTCTCTAGGGGCATCCACGTGCCTTGGGCGTCGAGCAATCCCACGGTAGCATCGGTTTTGCCTGGGGGCGGATAGGCGATCGCCACGGGCAATCGTTCGCTCACGCGCACGCTGAGGCTGGGGGGAAACAACTGTCGCCGTACCGTCGCCTCGGCGATGGGGGCTTGCGCTTCCAATCGAGTCGCGATCGCGCCAGGATCGAGGTGCAGCAACGATTGGGGATAGGAGATGGACAACAAGGAGGCGATCGCCTCGTCAGAGAGAAACTGATTTCCCGCTACCACGACGCCATCGTTTTGGCGAATCACCCAGACTGGTTGGGCGATCGCCCAAAGTAACCCACCCGCTAAACCACTCACGGCGATCGTCCGCCAGAGCGCCCGTGCGAGCCTTGACCGTCGCTGTCGGCGCAATTGACGGCGGCGGCGGCTAATTTGATTGCGAGAAACGGCAGCAATACCAGTCATCTTAAAACAACCAGAGCGTCACGCTAAAATCAACGGCGCGATCGAGTTGGAGATTACCTCAATCCTAACTGCGCTATGACAATAATGACGCGATCGCAATCAAGTAATTTATCAGGTAATAGGCAACGGGCAATAGTTGGATCGAGGGTTTGGTTTCCAAACCCCTACATTTTTTCTCCCCATCTCCCCTCATCCCAGCAAACAGGGGTCAGATCCCCCTCGCCTGCTGACCCAGCGCATTCTACGGTAGGGTATTGGGCTTGACCCTCCCACGACCCCAGTGCGTGGGCTTTGCTCATCGACGTGTAAGCGCAACGGTATGGAACTCGACTTACCCAAATTTTTCAAGGCTTGCAATCCCAGTAAAACCCTAGCTTTCGAGCAACCCGACGAACGCCAATACTATATCGATTTTTCTTCGGCGCGAGGGAGTAACATCATTCGCGAATTGGGACGAACCATCACCTTGCTCTCGGGGGACGAACCGAGCTGTCAGTTATTTACCGGACACATCGGTTGCGGCAAATCTACCGAATTGTTTCGCCTCAAAGCCGACTTGGAAAAACAAGGATTTCACGTCGTTTATTTCGAGTCTTCCCAAGATTTAGATATGGGCGATGTCGATATTAGCGACATTCTCTTAGCGATCGCCCGTCAAGTCAGCGAAAGTCTCGAACGAGTCAACATTCCCCTGCAACCGACCGGATTTCGAGCGTTACTCGAAGGCGCGTACGAACTCCTGCAAACGCCGATCGAACTGACGGGAGAAGCCTCGCTTCCCACCGTGGGCAAAATTGCCGCCAGTACCGATGGAGAGATGGAATACTCCCTACCGGGCGGAATCGGCAAAATCACCGCTAAAGCTCGCCACAGCCCCCGATTGCGACAGCAGTTGCGCCAGTATCTCGAACCTCGGGTCAATTCGATTTTAGAATCGATCGATCGCGAATTGCTCGAACCGGCAAAAGCAGCGCTCAAACGCAAAGGTCAGCGGGGGTTGGTGGTGATCGTCGATAATCTCGATCGCGTCGATAACGTCCTGAAGCTGGAAAACCGCAGCCAACCGGAATACCTGTTTGTCGATCGCGGCGAACAATTGCGCAAGCTCAACTGTCATTTGGTCTATACCATCCCCCTGGCATTGCTGTTCTCTAACGACCTGGGACGGCTCTCCAACCGCTTTGGGGTCAAGCCGAAGGTACTTCCGATGGTTCCGGTGCAATCGCGCGACGGACAGCCGTATGAGAAGGGATTGGGACTGTTGCGACAAATGGTGATGGCGCGTGCGTTTCCCCAACTGTCGCCCGAGGAACGATTGAAGCACGTCGAGGTCGTCTTCGACAGTCAGGATACCCTCGATCGCCTGTGTCAAGTCAGCGGCGGTCACGCGCGCAACCTGTTGGGACTGCTCTACGGCTGCTTGCAGCAAGAAGATCCGCCAATTTCGCGCGACATTCTCGAAACGGTGATTCGGGAAAACCGCGACGACTTGATTGCAGCCATTAGCGACCAGGAGTGGGAATTGCTGTTTCAAGCGGTGGCGCAGCAAAGCGTTCAAGGGGACGAGGACTATCAGATTTTGCTGCGAAGTATGTTTTTATTTGAATATCGCGACGATCGAGGACGGTGGTTTGGCATTAATCCGGTACTGGCGGAGGCGGAGAAGTTTAAAATGTGGCAGCAACAGCAGCAGTTGTAATTGGTAGCAGGGGATGGGGAGATGGGGAGATAGGGAGATGGGGAGATAGGGAGAAAAAATGTAGGGGTTTGGTTTCTAAATCCTAGTTTCCAACTATTGCCTGTTGTCTTCCTTAACCGAGGAGTACCGCACAGCTCTAAGACTTGCTCTAACTGCTCTAGCGGAGTTTAATTGTGGTTGCGATTTCGACTAAAATTGGCGAACTGGATTTGGGCGAATTTCAGGGCGAAATCACCCAAACGACAGTATTGTCCAATATCAGTTGGCAGACCTATCGCGCGATTTTATCGGATTTGGGCGATCGCCGCTCGGTGAGGCTGACGTTCGATCGCGGTCGGTTGCAGTTGAAAATGCCCTCGAAGTTGCACGAATTACTCAATCGCCTGCTTGCCAGAATTGTGACGACTCTGACAGAAGAACTCGACCTAGAGGTGGTCGATTTAGGATCGCTAACTTTGGAACGGGCAGATTTGCAGCGTAGCGCCGAGCCGGATAGTTGTTTTTATATCCAAAATGCCGATCGCCTCGAAGGTCTAGATCCCGACATTCCCGAACGATTGCCGCCGGATTTGGTTATCGAGATCGATATTACCAGTCCCTCGACCCGACGTTTGGACATTTATGCAGCGTTGGGAATTGAGGAAGTCTGGCAATATACCAAGCGGGACGGATTGCAGATTTATCGGTTGGCGGCGTCGCAGCAGTATGCCAACTCGCCGTCGAGCCTGGCATTCCCCCTGGTTTCGAGGGAATTATTGAACGATTGGTTGAATCAGCGTCGGAGTCGATCGGAAAACCAAGTCATCCGAGAGGTGAGAGCGTGGGCGAGATCCCAACCCCAAACGTCAGCTTAGTGGCGTTTTACGGCAGCAAGCCGCCGCCTTTAGCGGCATTTTTGCAAAAACTGCAACAACGGATCGATCGCGCCCTTGAGGGTCAATTTCGCCCGTCTCCGTTGGGGCAAATTCACGGCACCTTACTCGGCTGCGAAGGGACGAGACGCGATCGCGCCATTGTCAGCTATTGGTGGAAACAACGGCGCGGCGAAACTCGCGATCTGGATTTATCCGGCTTTCTGCACGAGTTGCACTGCGGTTCGGCGTTCCCGTTCCAACTGCGGTTTGGCGGTTACGACCCCGAGATCGATTATGGTTTTCTCAGTCGCGATCGCCATCCGTTCGAGCGATCGTTTCAATTTCGCGACCATCTCGCTGTTTTGGTGGGATGGACCCACCGAGGCGATCCCCATTTGGATCGGTTTCGCCGCAACGCCCAACGCTACAATTTTTTGCACAAATTTCACGATCGCCCCGACGCCATCGATAATGATTTTTACGTGCGGGTCGGAGAAATTATTGCCCCCATTTCCCCCGAGCGGCGATCGCAAATTGAGGTAGAGATTCGCCATTTTCTACAATCGAACCAGCCTGTTAAGGTTGAAGTCAATTTAGACGATCTTGCCTTTGTTCGTTACAGCGACTTTGCCCTGTCGCCAGAAACAACTCAAGTTTTAAATGCCCGCGATGCTAATGTTAAATTGTTACGGGCGTGTTATCCTGCGGGTGATTGATATCACGAAAGTTCGAGCGTAAATTCTTTATAATTCTGGACGATCTCGTGCCAGATCGCAATCTGGGTTGGTGCTTTTCCCCCGAGGGGGATCGCCCCTCAGTTTGTAAATTTATAGCGATCGATTGACGCGATCG
>CAYQUF010000081.1:0-11502 GCA_964420595.1 uncultured bacterium | reverse complement strand
AAATGAACCGCCAGTTTCGATTTCTCTCAAGGGATGGAGTTAGAGCAGTTGTTAGTCACGTGCGGGACACCTCAGTTGAGGAAGGCAACAGGGACGTGTACTTCATTAGCCTAGAAAATGCTCTCCCTCCAGACTGATAAAAGCGATCGCGCTTAACCTTAGAACTATTCCATTGTGCGTCCGATAGCGCGCTGAAGACCTCCGATCTCGCCCTTTGCCAGTCGAACTGTATTTCAAATTTTGCAACCCGTATGAGCGATCTCAACCGACCGGAAGACGTAGCCACTTACAACCAGCGTTCCCTCAAAACCCTCGCCCGCGCGATCGCCCTGTCGGGGGGACAATTTTCGCCGATTTTAGTCCGCTGCAACTATAGCTGGTTGCAACAACGCTTGCTCGAGCAGTTGCGCGAAATCTGTGCGGTGGAGTGGCGCGAACTCATCTTACCCGAATCGGTGACTACGCTCTACACCACGATCGAATCGGAGTTGGGGTCGCAAACCCCCGAGGCGCTGATGGTCTTCGGTCTCGAATCGGTCAAAGCCATCGACGCCCTGCTAACATCTACCAATCAAGTGCGCGAAGAATTCCGCAAGCGATTTCCATTTCCAATCGTGCTGTGGATCGACGATATTGTTTTGCAAAAGTTAATCTGGTGCGCGCCGGATTTCAAAAGTTGGGCGGCGACGTCGATTAAATTCGAAATCTCCACCTTGGAACTGACCGAATTTTTGCGCTACAAAGCCGATTTAATGTTTCAAGGAATTTTAAACAACGTTTCGACCGATCGCTTTTTAACCAACGGCGCGTTGAATTTAGCAATGGGGTCGCGCCACCGCCAAGTCATCGAACTGGCGCAGAACGACTTGCAAAATCGGCAATTCCAACTCGACGGCGAACTCGACGCCAGCCTCAAATTCTTGCTCGGACGGGACGAATACGCTAGCGATCGCCTCGATACCGCCATTGAATACTATCGCCACAGTTTGCGGTTTTGGCAACAACCCCCCGACGAACGATCGGGGAAGCTGCAACGACATTTCGATGCGAGATCTGGCGTGCTGTTGTTTCACATCGGCTTGTGCTACACCCGCTTGGCGGATTTGGAACCGGCGCGCAGCCGCAGCTATTGGGAACGCGCCAAGTCCTACTTTCAAGAGTGTTTGGAGGCATTTTCCAGCGCCAAGCGGCAAGATTTGGTGGCTAAATTTATCGGTCAGTTGGGTCAAGTGCTGCGGCGGTTGGAAGCTTGGGACGAATTGGATCGCTTGGCGAAGCAGGCGTTGCAGTTGCATCAGACCTTGGCGCAGATTAACAAAATGCCCCTCAAGGTTCACCTGGCGCAAGATTACGGCTTTCTCGCCGAGGTGGCGCTGAAGCAGTATCGTTGGCTCTACGCCCGCCAGCTCGCCGAACGCGCCCTGAAATTGCTCGGGGAATCCCCCACCCCCCAACCGCAGCACCAAGCGCTGTATTTGCTGCTCCTGGCGCGATCGCAGCGACATTTAAATAAGCCAGACGAGGCGATCGCTCATTTGGAACGAGCCAGAGAGATTAAGGTGCAAGGTTCGGCTCCCCTGCACCAACACGACCCGCAACTGTACGTTCGCATTTTGCAGGATTTGCGATCGCTCTATTTCGAGAAAAAGCGCTATCTCGATGCCTTTTGGCTCGAACGAGAACAGCTTTCGATCGAGAACCAGTACGGGTTTCGGGCATTTATGGGGGCGGGTCAGCTCGTGGCGCAGCGACAGACGATCAATCCCGCTCGCGAGCGCAACGCCATCGAGACCTCGGTCCCCGATTTAACCACGTTGGCGCAAACCGCCGCCGGACGCCAGCGGGATATCCAAGGGTTGCTCGATCGCATCTCCCGCAGCGATTGCAAGTTGACCGCGATTCACGGTCACTCGGGGGTGGGGAAGAGTTCGATTATCAATGCGGGGTTGGTACCCGCGTTGCGATCGCGCGCCATCGGCGACCGGGTTCCCCTTCCGGTGGTGCTTCCGGTGTACGTGGACTGGGCGGGAGAGTTGGAGCGACGGCTGGACGAGGCGGTGCGAGCGTGGCAGCGAGAGGAGGAGGACGAGGGGAATATCGACCGATCGCGATCGCCCGTCGAAACGATTTTAGCTCGCTTGCGCCGCAACAACCAGCGCAACTTACTGACCATTTTAATCTTCGATCAGTTTGAAGAATTTTTTGTGGTTTGCAAGTCCCATCGCGATCGGCAAGAATTCTATAACTTTTTGCGGGACTGCTTGAATTTGCCTTTCGTGAAAGTGATTCTGTCCCTGCGGGAAGATTACTTGCATTTTTTATTGGAATGCCAGCGCCACACCGATCTCGATGCGGTCAACCACAACATTTTAGATAAAGATATATTGTACTATCTGGGCAACTTTAGTCCAGAAGAAGCCAAAGCCGTCGTGCGCAATTTAACCCGGCGATCGCAATTCGACCTCGAACCCGAGCTGGTCGAAGAATTGATTGCCGATTTATCCCAGGAATTCGGACAAGTACGCCCGATCGAATTGCAAGTCGTTGGCGAACAACTGCAAGAAGAAGGCATTACCACCCTGGCACAATACTGGCGGTTGGGATCGCACCCCAAAGCCAAACTCGTGGAGCGATCGCTCGATCGCGTCATTCACAATTGCGGTCCGGAAAACACCGAAGCTGCGTGGAAAGTGTTGTACGCCTTCGTCGATGAGAAAGGCTCGCGACCGTTAAAAACCAAAGCCGAACTCGCCACCGCGATCGCTCGCTCCGATGACGTGTCGAAACCGACCTCCCTATTGCCCAACCCCCAACTCGATTTAATCCTCGAAATTTTAGTCGGTTCGGGACTGGTCTTTCGCCATCGCGAAGAATTCGAAGATCGCTATCAACTGGTTCACGACTATCTCGTGGTTCGCATTCGCCAAAAACACCACGAAGAGTTTGCCGGACTCAAAGCCCAATTGCAACAAGCCGAAGTCAGCTTAGAAACCCGCAACCGTCGGCTCAAACAATTGTTGGGCGTCACCTGTTCTTTTGCCTTGTTGCTATTGGCGGCAACCGTGGCGGCGGGAATGTTTTGGCGGCGCGCCGAGTTTCAAAAACACTTGGTCGAAGTCACCGCTCGCAGCGCCACCGCTGAAGCCTTATTGCTCTCGGATAAAAAATTCGACGCGCTGATTGAAAGCTTGCGGACGTGGCAACAGTGGAGCCGCCTCGGTCAAACCGACGTCGAAACCAAACTGCGGGTGGTCACCAGCATCCAACAGGCGTTGTATCGGGTGCGAGAGCGCAATCGCCTCGAAGGTCACGGCGACAGCGTGTGGGATGTCAGCTTCTCTCCAGACGGCGAGTTAATCGCTTCGGGAAGTACCGATACCACGGTGAAATTGTGGCAATCCGACGGCACCCCCGTGGAGACGGAAACGCCGTTGGAACATCAAGATAGCGTCACCAGCGTCGATTTTTCCCCCGACGGTCAGTTAATCGCCTCGGCGAGTTCCGATACCACGGTGAAATTGTGGAGTCGCGACGGACAGGCGATTAAAACCCTCAACGGACACGCCAAACGAGTTAACAGCGTCACCTTCGATCCCAAAGGCAAATTAATCGCCTCGACCAGCGACGATAACACCGTGCGATTGTGGACGCGAGCCGGAAAGCCGGTCAAAACCCTCAAAGGTCATACCGATGCGTCGATCTGGGTGGCATTTTCTCCCGACGGTCAGCGTTTGGCTTCGACCAGTGCGGACCAAACCGTGCGATTGTGGAAGCGAGACGGCAGCGCGATCGCCACTCTCAAGGGACATACGGGAAAGGTGAATAACGTGGCGTTCAGTCCCGACGGTCGGTTTCTCGCCTCGGTCGGCGACGACAAGACGATTCGGATTTGGGATCGCAACGGAACCCTGGTGCAAACCCTGACCGGCGAACACGAGAATTGGATCTACAGCGTCAGCTTTAGCGCCGACGGTCGCCTGCTGGCTTCGGCGAGCGACGATAAGACCATTAAGCTGTGGGAGCGTCAGGACACCTCAACGGCGGAGTTTTCGTTGGTTCAAACCCTAAAAGGTCACAGCGACGGAGTGACCCAGGTGAATTTCCAGCCGCAAGGGAAGTTGCTGGCGTCCTCCAGTTGGGACAAAACGATTCGGCTGTGGGATTTGGAGGGAATGTTACCGAGTCGGACGTTGAACGGGGAAATCGGCCATCGCGATCGCGTCGAAAGCGTCAGTTTTTCGCCCGATGGACGATTAATTGCGACCGCCAGTAAGGATGCGACGGTCAAGTTGTGGCGCAGCGACGGAACCCTGGTGAAAACCTTGAGCGACCACCGCGATCGCGTCCACGATATCGCGTTCTCCCCCGACGGTCAGTTGCTCGCTTCGGCGAGTCGCGATTGCACGATCAAACTGTGGACTCGCGAGGGAGTGGTGTTGCAAACCCTTGTCGATCCCACAGCCACAGACGAATCGGGAGAGGAGAGCCAATGCAGCGATCCCCTCAGTCACGGCGATCGCGTGTACGATGTTGCCTTTTCTCCCGATGGCGCGCAACTGGCGTCGGCGAGTCGGGACGGAATGGTGAAATTGTGGTCGCGGGAAGGCAACTTGCTCGAAATTCTCGACGGTCACGGCGATCGCGTCAATAGCGTGGCGTTCGGTCCCGATGGCAAAATTCTTGCTTCAGCCAGCGACGATAAAACCGTGAAGCTGTGGTCGCGTCAGGGTCGGTTGCTGCACACGCTTCCCGAGGCGCAACATCAAGCGCAAGGACACAATTCTTACGTCACCAGCGTCACCTTCTCCCCCGACGGTCGCACCATCGCTTCGGCGGGATGGGACAACACGGTGAAACTGTGGCGGCGCAACGGCACGTTTGTCACGACTTTATTAAAAGAGTACAGCGACAGCCTCAACAGCGTCCGGTTTTCCCCCGACGGAACGATGCTGGCGTCGGCGAGTTGGGACGGGACGGTGAAGTTGTGGACTCTCGACGGCACGTTTGTCAAAGCCTTGCAAGGACACCAATCCGGCGTCATCGATCTAGCATTCAGTCCCGATGGTAAAGTGCTGGCTTCGAGCAGCGACGACAATACGGTGATTTTGTGGAACCTGGATTTAGGGGATTTGCTCGCGCTCAGTTGCGACTGGGTGGACGATTACCTCGATACCAATCCCTATCTCAGCCAGCGCGATCGCCAATTGTGTCAGGGAATTGACGCGCGATCGCCTTCTACTGACGCGCGCTTTTTTCTGTATTTACCGCACCTACGGCACTAACCCCGCTCGAAACATCCGCAATTTCTCGGTATCGCCTCCCCGATCGCCCCTGTAGGTTGAGATTAGATGGGTCGCTCTATCCCTTAATTTTTATAGCGGAAAGTCATTATGGATATTATGGAGTTGGCGGGACAATACGCTGCTGGGGAGCGAGACTGGCGCGAGATGGAGCTAAGTGGTGCCGACCTCAGCGGAATGGATTGGCACGAAGCTAATTTAAGCGGTTCCGATCTCAGCCAGAGTGATTTGCACGAAGCCAATCTTAGCGCCGCCAATCTCAGCGATACCGACCTCAGCGGTGCGGATTTGAGCGGAGCCGACCTCAGTGGTGCGGATTTGCGCTGGGCAAATCTCAGTCGCGCCAACCTCGTCGATGCCAATCTCAACGGTGCGGATTTGAGTTGCGCCGACCTCAGCGGTGCGGATTTGTCGAGAGCGGAGCTGGACAGCGCGAATTTGCAGAAAGCCGATTTGCGCGACGTGAAGTTGTGGCTGGCGACGTTGGTTCGGACAGATTTGATGCAATCGAGTTTTGGGAATGCCAATCTGATTCAGGTGGATTTGCGCAAAGCCAATTTGAGCGAAGCCAGTTTGGTCAATGCTAAGTTGAGGCGGGCGAATTTGAGCGGTGCGAACCTCTCGGATAGCGATTTGACGGGTGCCGATCTCAGCGAAGCGGATTTGAGTTTGGCGAATTTGAAGGGAGCGAATTTGCAACGCGCTCGGTTGGGAGTGGCGAAGCTCCATCGAACGATGTGGTTGCGGGATCTCGATAACCGCGTTGAGGCGCAACCCGAGATCCATCCGTTACAAAAATTGGCGTTTGGGTGAAGTGGAGTCGTACATTCGGTTGTTTGCTTCCTATCCTAGCGGTGAGGCGATCGTTTTTGTCTAAGGCGATCGCCTTTTTTTGTTCGGTATAATGACGGTGCCTCGGTGAAGTTCGCTACAAAGATACACAGGAGACAAAGTCAGTTCGCATCCTGTCTCCCGAGGGATCGAGAACGCTACCGAAAACACTAAATTTTTCTGATTGTAAAATGGCTGCCATTCGCTTACTTATTCTCACCTTACTCGTGGCGATCGCGTTTCCCAATTCCGCTCGTGCCGAAGATCCGACATCCGCCAAACCCACGGCGGCGCAAGTGCGATCGGCGTGTGCGGACGGTCGCGTCGAAACCCTCCCAAACCCTTATACTGACGTGGCTCGCGACCATTGGGCGTTTGAAGCGGTGATGATGATGTACTATTGCGGTCCAATTCGGGAATCGACCCCCGAGTGGATGTTAGAGCGATCGCGCCAACGAGATTCTGCTCCCGAGAAGACCGATCCATCGCTACAATAAAAGATCAAATAGTAGCGAGAGCGTTATGGTTGGCATTTCCCTACAACGTCCCCAAACCCAGGCGGTACATCTGTGCGAGTTGGCAATTGACTTAATCCGCAAAGCCGATTGCGAGTACGGCGACATTCGCGTCGGCTGCGATCGCACTCAGCAGTTGATAGCACGCGATCGCTCTTTAAACACCCTGTCCGATAACGTTAGCGCTGGATTTGGGGTGCGGGTGCTGCGCCACGGTGCGTGGGGATTCGCCGCCAGCCATCGCCAAACCCCGGAAGAAATCGAGCGAGTGGTGGCTCTGGCGGTTGAAATTGCCAAAGGGTCGCGCCTGTCCCAACGCCAACCGGTGCGCCTGGTTCCCGTTACGACCTATCGCGATACCTACACCACGCCAATCGAGATCGACCCGTTCGAGGTTCCCCTGACCGATAAAGCGCAATTGTTGCTAAATATCAACGATCGCTTGCTGGCATACGGCGATCGCGGCGTCAAAAAAGCCTATTCGTTTTTAAAATTGGCACAACACGACAAAACCTTTGCCTCCACCGAAGGCTCGCTGATTCAACAAACCATTTATCGTACCCATCCCGGCTTTGGCTGCATGGCGATCGCCAATGGAGACGCGCAAAGTCGCAGTTACGAGCGTCCCCCCCTCAATATCGGCTACGAACACGTCAACGCCGCCGATTTACTGGCTCAAACCGATCGCGTGGCGCAAGAGGCGATCGAAAAAGTCCATGCGCCAGAATCCCCGTCTGGAATTCGCACCAACCTCATCCTCAAACCCACCCACCTGTATTTAACCATTCACGAGTCCGTCGGACACCCCACCGAATTGGATCGCGTCTACGGCTACGAATCCAACTTCGCCGGAACCAGTTTCGCCACCACCGACAACCTCGGAAAATTGCAATACGCCGCCCCTTGGGTTAATTTTAAAGCCGATCGCGTTCAACCCCACGGACGCAGCACCGCCGCCTACGACGACGAAGGGGTCAAATCCGGTGAGTGGTACGTGGTCAAAGATGGAAAACTGGTCGATTACCTGTGCGATCGCGAAACAGCGTATCGCCTCGGACGCAGCCACAGCAACGGTTGCGCCTATGCCGATAGTTGGTCGAGCACTCCCATGGTGCGCATTCCCAACCTGGGACTCGAACCCGGTGCAGAAGGCGACTCCCATACTGCCACGTTAGATGAAATTATTGCAAATACGAAAGACGGCATTTTAATCGACGGGATTGGCAGTTTTTCCATCGACCAACAACGGCGCAATTTCCAATTCGGCGGCGATGCGTTTTGGAAGGTCGAAAACGGCAAAGTGGTGGGAATGCTGAAAAACGTCACCTACCACGCCATGACCACCGAGTTTTGGAACCGCGTCGATGCGATCGGACCGGTGTCGGAATGGATGCAGTACGGAACGGATATGTGCGGGAAAGGGGAACCGATTCAAATCGCGCAAATGACCCACGGTTGTCCGCCGGTGCGGGTGCGCGATATTCACATCGGTCGAACGGCTTAAGCGAACATTCCAAAACTCTATTTGTGCGCGAATTGTGAAATTATTTGAATTTTGATGCCAACTCAGACTCCCAAGAACGTGATTGAAGACGCCAAACAACTGCTCGAACGATCGATTTGACCATGACACTGACTCCAACCGCCATTCTCCCCAGCAAAGACGACGCACTCGATCTAATCGAATCGGTTCTCGAACGATCGCAAGCAGACGGCGTTTTCGTCAGTTTCCACGCCAGCGATCGTGCGTTGAGTCGGTTTTCGGAAAATCAGATTAGCCAAAATCTCAGTCGCGATCGCGTTCAGTTGACAGTTACCAGTTTTTATGGTAAAAAAAGCGCGTCGGCAACCACCACAGAACTCGAACCCGAGGCGATCGCGCAAACCGTGAAGCGATCGCAAGATCTCGCGCGAGTAGCACCAGAAGACCCGGAATGGGTGCCCCTGTTGGAACCGCAAGCCTACGACGATCGCGAGCCTGGGTTTGACGAAGCGATCGCGGCAATGTCGCCCCTGCAACGGGGAGAGATGGTGCGTCAAGTCTGCGCCGCCAGCGTGGATGCGGGGGTTGAGGGGTCGGGAACCCTGAGTACGGAAGCCTCGTTGCTGGCAATTGGCAATTCCTTGGGATTGCGCGGGTGCGATCGCACGACGGAAGCCGAATTTAGCTACACGGCGCGGATCGAGAACGGATCGAGTTGGTCGCGGCGGACGGCTTGGGATTTAGCGGGATTGCCCGTCGAAGATCTCGCGCGCCAAACGATCGATCGCGCCATCGCCTCTCGCAACCCCCGTCCCCTCCAACCGGGAACCTATCCGGTGATTTTCGCGGGAGCGGCATTTGCAGACCTGCTCCCTTGGGTGATTTGGAACTTAGACGCGCGGGCGGCGAGTGAGGGGCGATCGTTTATGTCCCGCACCGACGAAACCGGGGAAACGGTGGGAAATCGCGTTGGCGAACCGCTATTCTCGCCGCTGGTGCAAGTTCGGCGGGATCCGGCGCATCCGCTGTTGCGCTCCGGGCGATTTTTCCAGGACGGATGGAGCGATCGCCCCTTAGACATTATCCAAGATGGCATCGGGCAAGCGCTCTCCTACTCCCGCTATTGGGCGCAGCAGCACGGCAAGCAACCCACGGGCGCATTTTACCCCATCGCCATGACCGGAAGCGAGCGATCGGTTGCCGATCTCATCGCCGAAACGGAACGGGGAATTTTTGTCTCGCGCGCCTGGTACGTGCGCTATGTCAATCCGCGAACCCTAGAAGTGACGGGAATGACGCGGGACGGGACATTTTGGATCGAGGACGGCAAACTCGCCTATCCGATTCAGAATTTACGGTTCAATCAGGTGTTACCCGAAATGTTGGCTCAGGTGGACGCACTCGCCGCACCGCAGCGGTTTGGTGGCGTGGTGGTTCCGGGGGTACGGGTGAAGGCGTTTAATTTTAGTAGCGCCAGCGAGAGTATTTGATGGCGTCTTTCCTTGGCATGAAAGCCTACCGCAGAAGCGATCTGAAATCCAGTTGTAGATTTTCTAATTTCCTGGAAAGGTGGGCTATTGCGAGTTTAAATGGATCGGTGCGATCGCTGCTCGATCTGAAATGCCCGCCCTACGGTTTGTGATGTAGTGGAGTGCGAAATAATTCGCCGGATTCTAGATGAGGTCAACGACCATGCCCTCTCCCTTTCCCGGAATGGATCCCTACCTCGAAGGCTACCTCTGGCCCGACGTACATAGCGCCCTAGCCAACAAAATTCGCGCCTCACTCGCTCCTTTGCTGCGACCCAAATACATGGCTCGCTTGGAAGTTTACCTGAGTGAAGATCCCTTCCCCGAGGGCGAAATCGGTATTTTATATCCAGATGTAGAAGTCCTGGAAACGCCGTCACGCCAGCGCTCTGCTCGATCTACAGTCAATGGCAGCACGCTCGCCATTACCCCTCCAGCCCTCTCCCTGCCCGTCCCCCAGGCGGTGCAGGTGCGTCTCACCAGCGTAGAAATCCGCGATACCGCCAAGAATCGGCTAGTCACCAGCATTGAAATTCTCTCCCCCGTCAACAAACGGGAACCGGGGCTGACCGGCTACCGCCACAAGCGCCAGCGGCTCTATCAGGCGAACGTTCATCTGTTGGAACTCGACTTACTGCGGCGAGGAACCTGCCCCTTTGCTCAACCTCGCCTGCCGGAAGTCCCCTACTGCATTGCCCTCACTTACGCCCAGGCAAAACACATTGAATTCTGGCCCGTTGAGCTGCCGACTCCGTTACCGGTCGTACCCGTTCCCCTGCAAGATCCCGATCCAGATGTCCCCCTGGATTTGCAGGCGGCGCTCAACGCTGTTTACGACGAAGCCGCCTACGATCTCTCCCTCGACTACACTCAGCCACCACCGCCACCTTCCTTGTCTAGTGCCGATGCGGAATGGCTCCAGACCCAACTACAAACCGATTAGCGTTCGTCGAACCCTACCTCACAAGACTCGCCTTCCCATGGAAGGAAAGCAACCGTAGGGCGGGCAGGATCGATCGATTTGCGATTGAGCCAATCCATTGAAACTCAAAATGCCCACCTTTCCTGGGCATGAAAGTCTCCCGAAGACGTCGATCGGATTAGAATTTTAGTATAGATTTTCCCTCGCGATCGCATGACCGTCGCCCTTGCTACACCACTCAGTCAAATCGAACTCAGTCCCGGCAGTGCCATCCGGGTCGGCGGCGTGACGTGGGAAAGCTATATCGCGCTTTTGGCGGAATTGGGGAGCGATCGCGCCACTCGCGTTGCCTATAGCGATGGGAGACTAGAAATTAGAATGCCGGGATCGCTGCACGAAATTGTCAACCGATTGCTGGCTGCCATCGCCATGGTGCTGGCGGAGGAATTCGAGTTGGAATTTAACAATCTGGGTTCGACGACGTTCAACCGTCCCGATTTGAGTCAGGGAATCGAACCGGATAGTTGTTTTTACGTGCAAAACGCTCGCGCGGCGCAGGGACTTGAGGGGGAGATGGTCGCGACCTGTCCCCCCGATTTAGCCGTTGAGGTCGATATTGCCAACCGCTCGGAGCGCAAACTACCGATTTACGCCGCGATGGGGGTTCCGGAGGTGTGGCTGTATCGGCAAGGTTCGCTATCGATTTTGGGTTTGGAAGGGGAAGAGTATCGAGCGGTTTCGACCAGTCGGGCGTTTCCCGCCGTTGGCGTGGCGCAACTGAACCAGTGGCTGCAACTGCGCCAGACGGGGACGGATTTGACCGTGGTGCGATCGGTTCGACAGTTTTGCCGCGATCGCCCCCTCTAAATCGCCCCCTCTAAAAAGCGTACAGCCCCGGCAGGAACCGGGGCATGAAGTTATT
>CAYQUF010000080.1:7097-21039 GCA_964420595.1 uncultured bacterium | reverse complement strand
CTGTAAATAGCCGAGAGCGCATTGCTATACTTCGATCCAAATAATATTTTTAAGAAAAAAAACATAAATACTTCAAATTGAAAATCGATCGATACAAGCCTAAATTGGATTGCCATAAACTATTGTCATGAAACGATCGCGGGTTTGGCTGTATTCGCAAGATTCGCAACTCTTGAGACAGCTATATCAAAGCGCAAGACAATGACAGCGATCGCCTCGCGGTCGAAATCCGATCGCATCGCCTTGGAGTTAAAGTAGCAGACAATGGGCATTACACGGATTTAATTTGATTTAATTTTTTCGATTTATCAGAGAATCAATAGACATGACGCGCAGAAAATTTTCCCTTTCCCTCGTTCTAGCCATCCCCTTCACCATTCAAGCTATTGTCATTGCTGCCCTGGTGGGTTATCTATCCTATCGTAGCGGCTATCGAGCCGTAGAATCGCTGGCCAACCAGTTGATGGCAAAAGCGGGCGATCTCGTCACGTACAAGTTGGATAATTACTTGCAAACCGCTCGCCGCATCAACCAGACTCATATTACCACCTTAAAATCCGGCGCGCTCGCCCCAGACGATCTCGATCGGCTGCATCGATATCTAATTCTACGACATCGGCAATTTCCAGAGGTTTCAACGTTACTCTACGGAAGTCGCCAGGGAGATTTTCTAACCAGTCACCGAGTCAGTCCCGAACAAGCCAAGGCAGGTTATACCCCGCTTCAGCCGACGGATTTGCCATTTGAACTGGGGCGATCGAATCCTGACGATCCAAGCCAGTTAAACGTTTATACCGCCGATGAGAGCGGCAATTTGGGGCGATATCTCGAAACGATTGAGAAGATAGACGTTCGAGAGCGTCCCTGGTTCGATCGAGCAATAAAAACCCAAAAACCCGGTTGGGGTCAGCCGTTCCAAGTGGGAACCACGAATCTGCTGGCACTTCCGGCTTACGCGCCAGTTGATGATGACGAGGGGAAATTGCAAGGAGTGTTCTCGGTCAACCTGACCCTCAATCGAGTCGGTCATTTTCTGGAAATGCTGTCTGTGGGGAAAAATGGAGAAACCTTCTTGTTGGAGCGCAATGGTTTGTTGCTGGCGAGTTCGGCGAGAGAGCCATCTTACTGGTTTTCTGATGAAGATTCCCATTCAACAACCGAGGAGTCGCTTCCTCTAAGCGAACCGGGAAATGTCGAATTTCGGCGGATTCATGCCTCGGAAAGTCCCAACCCGCTCCTACAGGAAGTGTGGCAGCATTTAAAGACTGCCGATCTCGACAATCTTCAAACCCCACGAGCATTGATTCGCGACATTAACGGCGATCGCCATTTTGTCTACGCGACTCCCTATCGGGATGAATCCGGACTGGACTGGCGGATCGTGACAGTGGTTCCCGTGTCGGATTTTACCGGCGAAATTCAGCGCATCGTCCGCCGCACGATCGTTTTCAGTGGATTGGCACTGGTGGGGGCAATTGGTAGCGGGGTTTGGATTTCCCGACGCATTGGGCGATCGCTCTCTCGCCTCACCGCAGCCACCCAATCGATCGCTGCTGGCGAATTCGATCGCTCTTTACCCCCGACTCGGATTCGAGAAGTCGCGACCCTGTCCGAAGGGTTCGATCGCATGGCAAATGACCTGTGTCAAGCCGATCGGTTGCGCCAAAACTACCAACAAGATTTAGAACGGCAAGTTGCAGAGAAAACCGCCGCACTCAACGAGGCCCAACACATCGCTCGGGTGGGGAGTTGGGAGTGGGATCTGAATACGCAAGAGGTCGTTTGGTCGCCAGAACTCTATCGCATTTACGAAGCCGAAGATCGCGCCCCCGTTCCCAGACCCGATCTCGAAATTCAGCAGATTCATCCCGACAATCGCGATCGCTTTCAACGGGAAGTGGTCGAAGCGGCGTTCGCTGGCGAATCTTTCGATACGGATTTAAGAATTGTGACTCAAAAGGGCAATATTCGCTATATCCATGCCAAAGGGAAACCGGTTTATAACGATCGCGGCGAAGCGGTGAAATTCGTGGGGACAGTTGCCGATATCACCGATCGCAAACGTATCGAGCTAGCCCTGCAACACAGCGAAGCGCAATTACAAGTGATTACCGATTCCGTTCCCGGCTGTATTTCTTATGTCGATGCCGAGCGGCGATATCGATTTGTCAACCGCACCTACGAACAGTGGTTTCACTGTCGCAAACAGGATATTTTAGGACGCACCCTGGAAGAAACCATTGGCACCGAAGCCTACGATCGCGTCCGAGTGCATGTCGATCGCGTCCTATCTGGCGAAAGCGTGACGTATGAAGCCGAACTTCCCTATCGCGGCGGACAAACTCGCTATATTTCGGCAGTGTTAGTGCCCGATATCGAGGAGGATCGAGTGCGGGGTTACTACGCGCTCATTACCGATATTAGCGATCGCAAACAAGCCGAACTCGCCCTCGCTGAGAGCGAACGACGCTTTCGAGAAATTGCCGACACCATCGGTCAATTCTTCTTCGCGCGATCGGCCACCACTGGCGAGTTTCTCTACATCAGTTCGGCTTACGAACGGATTTGGAACCGTCCTTGCGAAAGTTTGTACCGAGATCCAAATGCTTGGATCGATGCAATTCATCCCGAGGATCGCCCCTTGGTGACTCAATCCCTAGCCGAACAATTTAATGGTAATTCAGTTCGACGGGAATATCGAATTGTTCGACCGGATGGCGAAATTCGCTGGATTGCAGTTCAGATAAATTTAGTGCGCGACGAGGCTGGAGAACCGCTTCGCTTCATTGGCGTGGCGAGCGATATGACCGATCGCAAATCTTTGGAACTGGCCTTGCAAGCTTCGGAAACCAAACTTCACGATATTCTCAATAGCGCCATCGCCGCGATCGTTCAGATGCAAGTGTTCGAGGACGGTCGTTGGAAACTCGTCTATCTCTCTGAAGGGTGCGAAGCCATTTCTGGCTATAGTGCTACCGAGATCGCTGCCGACCAAGAGCTGTGGGTGCGCTGCATCTATCCGGGGGACTGGGAGGCGATCGAGACCCAAGTGTTTGCCGATATTTTTGCCGAGCGATCGGGAACTTACGAATATCGATTGTGCCATAAGAGCGGTGACATTCGCTGGATTTCACAAACCAATTATTCCCGCTGGGATGCCAGCCAATCCAGTTGGTTCGTGACCGCCGTTTCCTATAACATTAGCGATCGCAAACGCACCGAACTGGCGTTGCAAGAGAGCGAGAGGCGCTTTCACGAAATTTCCAAAATCTCCCCAGCCGTGATTTATATCTTAGTCAGGCGAGTCGATGGTTCATTTGGCTTTGAATATATGAGCGAAGCAGGCGAAACCGTTCATGAAATTCCGCTCGATCGCATTCTCGAAAATATCGAGGTGACCTACAAACAGATCCCTCCCGAGGATCGACCCGATTATTATACTGCCACCCAACACAGTTTTGAAACCCTACAACCCTTTCAGCACGAATGGTCGATCGTCACCCCTTCGGGCAAAATTAAATGGTTGCACGCCACCTCTCACCCCACGCAGCGAGACAATGGCGAGGTGGCTTGGTATGGAGTCGCCACTGACATTAGCGATCTCAAATTGGCCGAAGCCGCTCTCGAAGCCAAAACCGAGGAGCTGGATCGCTTCTTCTCTGCTGCCCTAGACTTGCTCTGTATTACCAACACCGATGGGTATTTCTTGCGTCTGAATCCCCAATGGGAAAAGACCCTCGGCTATCCTCTTTCGGAGTTAGAGGGGGCAAGATTTCTCAATTACATCCACCCCGACGATGTAGAACCGACTTTAGAGGCGCTCCTACAACTGCACGACGGTCGAGAAATTCCGCAGTTCGTCAACCGTTACCGCTGTTGCGATGGCTCCTATCGGTGGATCGAGTGGCGATCCGTCCCGAGCGGACCCCAAATCTATTCCGCCGCTAGAGATATTACCGATCGCAAGCGAGCCGAGCAAGAACTGATTCGCGCCAAAAACGCCGCCGAAGCCGCCACCCGTGCCAAAAGCAGCTTCCTCGCCAGCATGAGCCACGAAATTCGCACCCCGATGAACGGCGTACTGGGGATGTTGCACTTGTTGGAGGGAACGCCATTAAACCCGCAGCAGCACTCGCAAGTTGACGTTGCCCGTTCTAGTGCCGAATCGTTACTCGCCCTGATTAACGATATTCTCGATTTTTCTAAAGTCGAGGCGGGCAAGTTGGAATTGGAAAACGTGGATTTCGACCTGTGCCAGCACTTGGGAGAGGTCGCCAACGCCATGGCACTCATGGCGCAGGATAAAGGCTTGGAGCTAGTGCTGGATCTGCGCCAGCTTGAATGTCTGAAAGTCAAAGGAGATCCGGGACGCTTGCGGCAAATCGTCACCAATCTCCTCAGCAATGCCATCAAGTTTACCGAACGGGGAGAAATTGCGATCCGCTGCGCCCTCCGCACAAACGGCTCGGTCTTGATATTAACCGGTTCGGTCAGCGATACCGGAATCGGCATTCCCCAAGACAAACTTGCCACCTTATTCGACTCGTTTACTCAAGTCGATGCCAGCACCACCCGTCAATACGGCGGAACGGGGTTGGGACTTGCCATTGTCAAAAAGCTGTGCGAGTTAATGGGCGGTGGCGTGAGCGTCCAGAGCGAAGTGGGTCAAGGTAGTCGGTTTGAGTTTGTCGTCCAGTTGCGACCTAGCACGCCGTCACCCCAGTCCGCTCAGAGGATGGAGAGCCTCCAAGGTTTAATCTTGCTGGTGGTTGAAGATAATGCGACCCAGCGAGAGGTGTTGCGGACTCAGTTACAACGTTGGGGGGCGGATGTTGTCGATGTTGCAGAGGGAACCAGTGCGTTGTTGCTGTGTGAGGCGTGGGGACGAGAACATCCCGATCGCCCTCCGTTCGATCTGGTCCTGTTGGACACGCAGATGCCGGGAATGGACGGACTCGAATTGTGCCAGCGTTTGAAAGCCGACGATCGCTTTCGTGCCATGCCCGTGATGATGATGACGCCAATCGCTGAAGGGGGCGACCCTCACAGATTAGTCGAGTTGGGGGTCAGGGAAGCGATAACTAAACCGATCGTGCCGTCTGCTTTATTCGATGCGATCGCTAGAGTCAGGACAGGGGACGCGCAGCTATCCGGTTCGAGCTTAACAGAAACTGCGACACCGCCAGTCTGGTCGGAACGAACTCGCGTGTTGGCGGTCGAAGACAATCAAATCAATCAGCAGGTGATTCAAGAGTTGCTCAAACAACGGGGGTTGGAGGCAGATCTGGCGTCGAATGGCATCGAGGCTCTAGACGTTCTCGCCAATGCACCGCCGGATCGTCCCTATACTCTGGTGTTTATGGACTGCCAAATGCCGGAGATGGACGGATACGAAGCCACCCGGCAAATTCGCAACGGTCAGGCGGGCGATCGCTATCGGACGATTCCAATTGTCGCCATGACCGCCAGTGCCATGAAGGGCGATCGGGATAATTGTCTGAAAGCGGGGATGAGCGATTATTTGAGCAAGCCTATTAACCCGCAAACGCTGATGGCAATCTCAGAAAAATGGTTGGTCGAGGGAGGCGAAACTGAGGCGATCGAACCCACCGAACCCATCGCCAGCCGCGAAACCGCCCCCATTTTAGATCGAGCGGATGTCTTCCAGCGTTTCGGTGGCGATGAGAGCTTGATTGCAGAGATCTATCGGTTCTTTCTGGAGGATCTTCCGAGCGAAATTGAAGCCTTACAGGAGTATGTGAAAGCTGGAAAAATTGACAATATTGAGTGCAAAGCGCATGGAATTCGGGGAATTGCCGCGAATATGGGAGGTGCGGCGTTGAAGGAAATTGCCTCGGAAATTGAGACAGCCGCGCGATCGGGAGATTTGAGTTCGGCTCGGTATCATATGGGAGAATTGGAAGCCGAATTTGCCCGGTTGAAGGCGGCGATCGAGCAGTGGTTGGGGAGATAGGGGGATTTTTCCAGGCGACAATTTTTATCGATCCCTTCGAGCGACGCTAAAGCGTTGAGTGCGAACTTTAGACGGCTAAAAACTTTTGAATCACGTCGTCGCTGAGTTCGTCTGTTTCCCCAGAGGCGACAATTCCGCCTTTTTGCATGGCGTAATACCAATCCGCCTGACGGACGAATTGCAGGTGTTGTTCGACCAGTAATACCGAAATTCCAGTGGCTTCGATAATGCGACGCACGGCGGCTTCAATTTGTAAAATAATCGATGGTTGAATCCCTTCGGTGGGTTCGTCGAGCAGTAGCAACTTCGGCTGTCCCATCAACGCACGGGCGATCGCTAACTGTTGCTGCTGTCCGCCGCTCAAATCCCCTCCCATGCGAGCGAGCATCGATTTCAACACCGGAAATAAATCGAAAATCTCGTCGGGAATAGTGTCGGATTGAGAGCGATCGCGCCGGGCTTCCAATCCTAATAATAAATTATCTCGCACGCTAATGCGGGGGATGATTTCTCGACCTTGGGGAACGTAACCAATTCCCAACCTGGCTCGGCGATCCGTAGACAGCGGTAAGAGCGATTGTCCTTGAAATTCAATTGTTCCCGATCGCGCCGGAACCAAACCCATAATCGATTTTAACAAGGTCGTTTTTCCCACGCCATTGCGACCGATCAAACACACCATCTGACCCGACGGAACGTGTAAATCGACCTCTCGCAAAATATGACTTTCGCCGTAATAGACATTTAAATGTTCGATCGCCAGGGTCATTTGTTCGGTCGTCGGTGGAGCGGCGATCGCGGGTTTAACATTCGACATTTAAGCGACCTCGGCTTCGTTTGCAGGTTTGCCTAGATAGACTTCAATCACGCGCGGATCCGATTGCACTTGTTCGATATTCCCTTCGCACAACACCGATCCTTCGTGCAATACCGTCACTTGGCGCGCAATTTGTCGCACGAATTCCATATCGTGTTCGATGACGACAATCGAGTGGCTTTCTGCTAGAGAAATCAACAAATCTCCCGTCAGTTGGGTTTCCTCGTCCGTCATTCCCGCCACGGGTTCGTCTACGAGCAATAAGTCCGGTGCTTGTCCGACTAACATGCCAATTTCGAGCCACTGTTTTTCCCCGTGGGAAAGTGCCCCGGCTTTTACGTCGGCTTTATTGATTAAACCAATCGTTTCGAGCAGTTGGGTGACGTGGCGTTTTTCCGAACTCGGGGTCGGACGAAATAGGGTCGAAAAGACATCTTTGCGGCGATTGCACGACAGTTCCAAATTCTCGCGCGGCGTCAGATTTAAATAGATTCTGGGGGTTTGAAACTTGCGACCGATTCCCCAACGCGCCAGTTCGTGTTCGTTGCGCGATCGCGTATCTCGTCCTTTAAATTTCACTCGTCCGGTTGTCGGCTGCACTTTCCCGGTAATCACATCTAAAAATGTGGTTTTCCCGGCACCGTTCGGTCCAATAATCGTGCGCAATTCCCCCGTATCCATACTAAAACTGAGGCGATTGAGCGCTTTAAATCCGTCAAAACTGACGGTGAGATCTTCAATTTCCAAGATTTTGGCGTTCATGCACGACCTCCGGATCTTCTTCAAGACGGGGATAGGTGGGAACGTACTTCGGCTTTCCGAGTAGCTGGCGAATTTGGTCAACGGCGTCAAACCGCAACCACCCCACAATTCCGTTGGGTAATCCCGTCACGACCAATAAGAACAAACCACCAAGGAAAAACAACCAGATTTCGGGAAATTGTTCGCTCAACCGCGTCCGAGCAAATTGCACGAGGAGCGTTCCGATAATAGCACCGATGAGGGTTCCGCGTCCGCCAACAGCAACCCAAATTACCATTTCAATCGAAAAGGAAACTTGCATTGCATTGGGGCTAATAATGCCCGACTGAACCGTGTACAACGCGCCAGAAATCCCCGCCAGCGCGCCGGAAACAGAGAAGACTAAGACCTTAAAAAAGGTGGGATTGTACCCGGTAAAGCGAATCCGACTTTCATCGTCGCGAATGGCAACTAACAGCCGACCGAAGCGTCCGCTAGTGAGCCAGCGACAGACTAAATAGGCGATCGCCAAGAATAAAATGGTAAATAAATAAAAGACAAATTGAGTGGAAGACTCTCCAACTTTTGCACCAAAGATCGTTGACGTGTCGGTTTTGAGTCCGTTGGTACCGTTAATCAGTTTTTGCTGACCGTTAAAGAAGTTAAAGAACACCAACAAGGTGGCTTGAGTTAAAATCGAGAAATAAACGCCTTTGATTCGGTTGCGAAAGACTAGGTAACTCAGCAATCCAGCCACGATCGCCGGGAGCAAAAAAATTGCCAAAATTGTGAAGGGAAATGAATTGAATGGCTGCCAAAACCAAGGAAGCTTTTCGACGCCATACAAACTAAAAAAGTTGGGTAACTCGCCTTCGGGAATTTGCAAATTTAAATGCATGGCAAAGGCATAACCGCCCAGGGCGAAGAAAATCCCGTGACCGAGACTGAGCAAGCCGGTATAGCCCCAAATTAAGTCAATTCCCAAAGCGATAATTGTTAAGGCTAAAAATCGCCCCAATAAATTAAGCTGGAACTCCGGTAAAATGGCAGGCATGACGACTGCTAAAATTAGGGCGATCGCGCCGATAATAATTCCTTCGCCCAGCCAAGAGCGATACCAAGGACGTTGGAGGCGTCGTGCGAGTGTTGTCATCTGGCTCCTTAAGCGTCAATCGTTCGCCCTTTCTGCGGGAACAATCCCGCCGGACGAATCTGCAAAAAGGCAATAATTAAGGCAAACACCATCACTTTTGCCATGCTGGTGGTGGCGAAAAAGTCGAAAAAGCTCGCCAGCGGTTTGATTGGCTCAAACAACAGTGCTAGGGTTCCCGACCCGATCAGGTAATTGGCAATGCCAATCCCCAACGCCGCCACCACCGTACCGAGTAAATTGCCCACGCCGCCGACAACCACCACCATAAACGTATCGACAATGTAATTCACGCCTACGTTGGGACCCACCGAGCCGAGTAGGGTAATGGCACACCCCGCAATCCCCGCCAATCCAGAGCCAAGGGCAAAGGTGAGAGCATCGACCCGTTGGGTGGGAATGCCCAAACAGGCGCTCATGCTGCGATTTTGGGTAACCGCACGAATCCGCAACCCCCATTTGGATCGCTGGAGGAACCAATAGGTGCCGAGGACGCAAATTACCGTCAGGGCGATGATAAACAAGCGGGAATAGGGCAGTTGGATATTAGCCACCGGAATACCGCCACGCAACCATTCTGGGGCGGTGACGTCTACATTGCGGGCGCTAAACCAGGGTTTGGTCAAAAATTGCCCTCCCTTCTGATTCATGAAAATACCGGCAAAGGTCGCGATCGCGATGGAGAGCAGTAAAGTCACGGCGGTCGCCCAAATGCGAATTCGCTGCCAGTTGGTCTGGCGTTTGAGCAACCACAACCCGCCAAAAAATAGGGCAGAAAACAACAAAATCGCGATCGCCATCGACCAAGTCACGCTCCGCACGAACTGACGCAAAATTAAGCTCACGCCCCACGTCGCCAGCAAAGTTTCTAAC
Source organism: uncultured bacterium (assembly GCA_964420595.1). Classification (GTDB taxonomy): domain Bacteria; phylum Cyanobacteriota; class Cyanobacteriia; order Cyanobacteriales; family Geitlerinemataceae; genus CAYQUF01. The sequence continues at coordinate 11,484 of CAYQUF010000080.1, read as the reverse complement.
GGTCGTCCGTACAGGTGTCGGATAATGCCCCGTTCGAGTAACAATCCCACCAACGCCGCCACCGCAAACGCCACGGGCAAAGCCACGATAATGTAAATGCCAAACCAGGGATCGCCCAAGAGTTGAAACCCGTTTTGTACGACAAACGTGGTATAAGCGCCCAGCATCATCAGTTCGCCGTGCGCCAGGTTAATCACGCCCATCAGTCCGAAGACGACCGCTAACCCTAATGCCGCGATTAATAACACGGCACCGATACTAATTCCGTTAAATAAGCTACTAAATAGGGCTACCACAATTCGCTCCAAGTCGGGCATTCAAACGCGATCGCGAAGGGGAACGGAGTTGAAATATCCATTCCCTAAATGCAATCCTACTTCGCTTCTTCCATTTGGTACTTTCCACCTTTTTCCGCATCCGACCAATCGCAAGCGTATCCCTGTGTTTCGGGAACGTATTGGTTCCACGGTTTCGGATCGACCGGAGCGTCACTGGCTAAAACAATATCGAATAGTCCATCGTCGTTGACCTGACCGATACGCACCCATTTCGACAGGTGGTGGTTGGCGTTCATCGTCACCTCACCTTCCGGTGCATCAAACGTCTGACCGTAAGCGGCTTTGCGCACTGCATCCAGGTCGTCTGCGGTTCCGGCTTGCTCCACCGCCTGCTTCCAGAGGTAAACCATGATATACGCCGCTTCCATCGGGTCGTTGGTGACGCGGTCTTCGCCGTATTTAGCTTTAAAATCAGCCACCCATTCTTCGTTTTCCGGCGTATCTACCGTTTGGAAATAGTTCCACGCCGCATAGTGACCGATCAGGAATTCTTTACCGATTTGACGGACTTCTTCTTCCGTAACGCTGACCGACATGACGGGATATTTATCCGGTCCGAGTCCCGCACCCTGGAGTTGTTTGAAAAAGGCAACGTTGCTATCGCCGTTGAGGGTATTGAAAATAACGCCGCCATCGGGTAAGGCTTGTTGAATTTTTGTGACAATTGGGGTGACTTCCGTGCTGCCAAGGGGCAAGTAGTCTTCGCCAACGGTTTCGCCGCCTTCGGCTTCGAGTTGCTGTTTGATAATTGTATTGGCAGTGCGGGGGAACACGTAATCGGATCCCACCAAGAAAAACTGGTTGCCCTTATTCTCTAACAGCCATTTCACCGCAGGTTCGATCTGCTGGTTGGGAGCGGCTCCCGTATAAAAAATATTTTTAGAACACTCCTGACCCTCGTACTGCACCGGGTACCAGAGCATGTGGTCGTTGGATTCAAACACGTCTTTGACGGCTTTGCGGCTGGCGGACGTCCAGCAGCCGAACACCGTGACCACCCGATCCTGTTCGATCAGTTTTTTCGCTTTTTCGTTAAACGTGGGCCAGTCGGAGGCACCGTCTTCCTTAATCACCTCGATTGGCTTGCCGAGGACGCCCCCAGCGTTGTTAATTTCTTCAATTGCCATCAGTTCGGCATCCACGACGGTGGTTTCGCTAATCGCCATGGTGCCGCTGAGGGAGTGAAGCAGACCGACCTTAATCGTATCGCCGCTGGCGGCTGCCGTTTCGGTGCCCTCAGAGGTGGTACCTTCCGTTTGCGTGCCGCTACAGGCTTTGAGAAAGACGCTGGCTCCTAAAGCCGCAGACCCGTATGCTAGGAATTTTCGCCGATTGAAATGAATAGCCATGCTGGACTCCTCGCCGCGATTAACCGGACGTTAAGATTAGAGGGGATACCCGGCTGATGAATTGTATTTTTTAATACAAAAGATCGAGTTGCTTTAGGGAATACTGAAATCCAGACGTAAATTTTTCTATCGCTTCGTATCTTTGTTTAAACGAGCTGCACGGGGGCGATCGCGCGATCGCCCGGAGAGAGCGGGTGTGTTGAAATTGCAGCACGTTGGATGCGACAGACCTTTAGTAACAAAGACTACACATTTCCCCAAACAGCTTTGTTAACCTGTCGCTACTTAGAGTTAAACTGTACTTAACTTTTTTCCTAGGTGTGAGGAAACATGCATAAGTTCGCACGGCATTTACTACTAGTTAGCCCAGCCCTGCTCGTTTCCCAGTTATTCTCTGCGCCCGCATCGGCTGAACCGCTTGCCGACAGTCTCATTGCCCAGCAAGTGGCACCCGCTACGGATCTCGAAGCCACTCCGGTTCCAGACGAGATGCCCAGCGTTGATGAATTTCTGCAACAGAGCGATCTCGACGCCCTCGGTTCGTCGAATTCCATCGACCAAGTAACTTCGGTGTCGCAACTGCGAGACGTTCAACCGACCGATTGGGCATTCCAAGCTTTGCAATCGTTGGTCGAGCGTTACGGTTGTATCGCCGGATACCCCGACGGGACCTTCCGAGGCAACCGACCCCTGACCCGCTACGAATTTGCCGCCGGTTTGAATGCCTGCTTGGATCGCATCACCGAACTGATCGGTCCCGACGGTCCCGATGAAGGCACCATTGCCACCATCCGACGGTTGCAAGAAGAATTCCAAGCTGAATTGGCAACCCTGCGGGGTCGCGTGGACGCCCTCGAAGCCCGGACTGCCGAACTCGAAGCCAATCAGTTCTCGACGACCACCAAACTGGAAGGGGAAGTGGTCTTCGGAATTGCCGATACCTTTGGCGGCGATGCCGTCACCGAAACTGGCGAAGACGACAGCCAAACGGTCTTCCAGCAACGGGTTCGTCTCAACTTCGTCACTAGCTTTACCGGGAAGGACACCCTTTACACCCGTCTGGATATGGGGAATGCCACCTTCTTCAACCTCGATCAAGGGGCATTTACCTATAGTTTCGACAGCGAAAACCGGGTCGAACTGGGTTGGCTGGCGTATTACTTCCCCATCGGCGACAACATTCAGGTCTACTTGCCCGCCGCATTCCCGCTGTATCAAGATTTCGTTCCCACGATTAGCCCTTACTTAGAAGGTTTCACGGGAGCGAGCAACGCCATTTCGAGCTACGCCGAATCGAGTCCGATTTACAAAATCGGTTTGGCATCTGGCGGCGGACTCGGCATCAACTTCGAGTTGGGCGATTGGATTATGCTGTCGGGAGGTTACTTCGGCGGCGATTCCAACAGTCCGTTTGAAAAGCAAGGCTTGTTTAACGGCGAATACTCGGCGTTGGGACAAATTACCCTCAACCCCGGCGGTAAGTTCCAACTAGGTCTGACCTACGTGAACGCTTACTTCAACGATACGGGTAGCGACAATGGCATTTTCGACCTCGGTGTCGGAACCAGTAACGCCACTCAACCGTTTGGCAGCGACGCAGCCACGATTACCAATTCCTACGGTGCAGCGGCGTCTTTGGAACTGTCGCCGAGTTTCGTGATTAATGCCTACGGCGGCTTTACCGATGCGGAAGAAGCCGATGGCACGGATGAGGCGGAAATCTGGTACTACGGCTTGGGTCTGGCCTTCCCCGACTTCGGCGGCGAAGGCAACTTGCTGGGTCTGGTCGCGGGTGCCGAACCGTATGTTGGCGGTTTTAACAATAGCTCTAGCGATTCGGTTGCCGACGATACGGCGTTGCACGTGGAAGGGTTCTATCGGTTCGCTCTCAATGACAACATCTCGATTACGCCGGGTGCGATTTGGCTGACGGCGCCCAATGGCGAGGAAGATTTCGACGATGTAATTATTGGAACGATCCGGACGACGTTCACGTTCTAACGGTTAGTTTGAGACAGCGATCGCGAATTGGAATTGGGGTAATGTCTGGAGTTGCGGCATTACCCTTTTTTTATGGGAATAATGGCGGGGCAGCAATAGTCCGTATGGGAAGGTGGGCATTGCTGTTTCAATGGATCGGCTCAATCGCAAGTTAAACGACAATGCCCACCCTACAGTTGTGGTTTAATTGAGTGCAAAGTCATTAGCTGGATTCCATATACACTGGAATTAAGACGCTCTTGGCATTGGGAATGTAGGAGGTGCGATCGCGATGATTTATGTTGGTTCCCGAAGCAGCCAATTTTAACAGTTTGCACGTTGGTAGATGGGGAATACGAACTCCAACAGTTTCGGGAAGGCGATCGTATTATGTCTCCCACGTTACCGGAATTCACGTTAACGGTGGATCGAGTGTTTAATCCTGGTGTTTGAATAGCGGTGCGTTACGGTGATTTTTACGGATGTCTAATTACCAAAATTAATCTACGCCGCAACACACCATACCGAGTCCAAACTTTGTGTCTTTGTGGTTCACTTTCGCTAACTTTATCATTTTAGGGGAAGGTGGGCATTGTTAGTTTCAACGAATCGACCCAATCGCAAATCGATCGGCAATGCCCACCCTACGGTTGTGGTTCAATTGAGAAGGTGGGCATTGTTAGTTTCAACGAATCGACCCAATCGCAAATCGATCGGCAA
>CAYQUF010000080.1:0-6997 GCA_964420595.1 uncultured bacterium | reverse complement strand
GAAGGTGGGCATTGTTAGTTTCAACGAATCGACCCAATCGCAAATCGATCGGCAATGCCCACCCTACGGTTGTGGTTCAATTGAGTGCAACGTCATTAGTTAGATTTTAGATCGATGCCAGCGAAATCCAAAAGTTGCGAAAGTTCTCCAATATCGACCAATAAATCTTCCAGGCGAGGGTCGGGATAAATTAAACGGTGAAAAGCACTTCCGGGTAACGTCTTTCCAGTGTAATAGTAATAGTCGAGTCCGACCAATTGACTGACCAGCCAGTAACACGAATAAACAAAGTTGGGCGAAAACAATTCGATGACGCGGGTTCCCGGTTGACAAAAGGCGAGGTTGGACAGTCCGCTACCGTGGGGAGCGATAATTACTTTAGCTTTGGCAAAGAGTGCCGCTTGTTGAACCACGGACATCGATTCGAGTTCGACGCTTTGAAACCCGTATTGTTGCAACCCTTGAATGAGTTCGGTTTCGTTGAGAATGCGGCGGCTGGTGGCACGGGTGCGGCTGATGTAGAGCCGTTCGACCGTGGGAGTGGTTTCGAGTGCGGCGGGGGTCAGAAACTGGTTTTGCAGAAAGTCGCAGGTCCAGGGAGGCATCCATGCAACGGTACCGGGAAAGGAGGGAACAATTAATCGACTGGCTTGCAGGTGGGAATGTCGGTCGGTGGAAAGGGTTTTCTCGGGAGGAATGCCTAATGCATCGAGGGTTTCCCGTTGAAATGGAAGCTGGCGGTCGATGAGGAAGTAGTCAATGGTGTCGAAATCTACCCCGCTGCGACGCAGTAATTCCACGCGGGGTAAGATGTCGAACATCCAGTGAAAGTAAACGGTATCGAGCAGTCCTGCTAGGATGGCGACGGTGCCGTCGATGTGGCGGATGGGGGGGAGTTTGTCGAGTTGTAAGATGCCGTGGTGGCTCGGATGCTGGCTGGGGTGTCCGGGACTGAAGGCGGGAAATTGATGGGACAGGTCGCCGAGAATTCGGTTGTCGGGGGTTATAACGGCACTTTGGGTTTGGTTGGAGTTGAGCCAGTGGCGACCTTGAGGGATAACGGCGACGAAGGTGGGGGGAAGTCGGACGCGATCGCCGAATCGAAAGCTATAATGAATGGCGCGATCGCAACTTTTGGGCGGTGCGAGTCGGATCTCGGTTTCGGGATGGATGGGAATGCAAGCACTGTCGTGGATTTGGGTTTGGTCGATCCAATCTGCCGTGGTTTCGTAATAGGTTTGGGGCGGATTGACGGGTAAAATGGCTTGCACTTCGGGATGGGTTTCGAGGTGCTGTTGTTGAAGAATTTCGCGGACGGTTTTGGCAATGTTAGAATTGCGTTGCATTGCAATTTCGAGATAATGAATGCTGTCGGAAATGCGATTGCGTTGAAGTAAAAGTTGTCCCAATTCGAGATAAATTTCGACAGAATTGGGATTAAGGTTTAGGGCGCGTTGGTAAGTGGCGATCGCGTCGTTGTGACAATCGGTTGCGACTAATGCGCGAGCGAGAATGACGCAGGCAAGATCTAAGGTTGGGTCGAGGGATAGAGCAGTTTCGCAGGTACGAATTGTTGCCGTCCAGTCTCGCAGTTTTATTAAAACTCGGGCAAGGTCTAAATACAGTTGAGGCGATTTTGGGTAACGGTTTAAAGCAATTTTATAAACAGAAATCGATTGCTCAAATTGTTCCGATTTTGCCAATACTCGTGCCAGACTCCAGCAAATATCGCCGCGATCGCGATCTGGATCTAAAGCTTTTTGCAAACAGGCGATCGCGCGATTGAGATAAGCTGAAGATGCCAGCACTCGACCGAGATGCAAATAGGTGTCAACGGAGTTTTTAAACTGCTGTAGGCTTTGCAGTAAACGAGCTTTGAGATTGTCGTAAGTACGACTGTAAGCTCGGGCAAATTCGGGTTGTAACTCAATTGCAGTTTTTAGAGTCGAAATCGCTTCTTCAATCTCGCCTTTTAAAAGCCGTACAAAGCCTAAATTTCCATACGCGGGTGCAAAATTCGGTTGGCGAGAAATTGCTGCGTTAAAACACGCCATTGCCGCTTCCAAACGGGCTTGTTTAAAATAACAAATTCCCAAATTATAATGAATGATGGCTCGATTGTCTTGGCGATCTAGTAATTCGCAATAACAAGCGATCGCGCGATCGAATTCGCCCAATTGTTGGTGTAATCGTCCTTTTCGTTCGTAGGATTCCAGGCAATTGGGTTCGAGGGCGATCGCTTGTTGCCAACACGCCAATGCTGCGTCAGTTTTCCCCAAATAGGCTAATGCTATCCCCAGGCAATTGTAGGCTTGGCAATTCTCGGTATCGACCTCTAAAATTTGCTCGCAAACTTGCCTTGTAAGTTCGGCTTGTCCGGCATTTAATAAATGGGTTGCCTGAGTTTCTAAAACTTCGACTAACTCTGCCATTTGGCGATCGGCAGTTTCGGGATCTTCTGGCGAGATTGCCGACAGCCAAACACCTTGTGCGTCCAAACTTTCACCCTGTAAAAAAAGAGCCAAGCCTAAATACCAATAATTGACACTTTGACTCGGATCGGATTCGATTCGCTGTTGGTATAGCGCGATCGCTTCTCGATATTGACCTTGGGCAAAATATTGAGCCGCTTCTTCTGATGTCGTTGTCATGAAAAAGTTATATACAACTTAATTTTATGCTTTCCAGAGATTTTTCGGACTAATTTCAATAGACACTGGATTTAAACTCAGCATCATCTCCATCCCTTGCCAATCTTGAAGCTGCCAAGCATTCTTTCACCGCAATGACTGACTATCGGGGATATCGATAAATATTAGGCGGAAATGCCCCCGGATCGGGAAGTTGAATTTGGGAAATCTGAATCGTGTAGGGATGGTATTCGTCTCGATGGTACGAACCGACCCAAATCTCGTAAGTTCCCGCCAGCCATTTTCCCGCAATACCGGGATTTTTGCCCTCGAAATCGTCGTTGCACCAACTTCCCCCCGGTCCGCGAACCAGTAGAGTCGTGTCGTCAGAACTGAACACTTGCAAGTGGAGCGAGGCAAATTCTGCCGTCAGTTCGAGGCGATGGTCGGGGGTTTGCTGCACGAATCCCACACACGACCCGGTTTCGGTGTCCTCGCGATCGCTCATTGCGGCAATTTCAAAGGTTCCGCCGCTAATCCCGTCGAGAAAGAGCGGATCCGGTCGAAATCTAGGGGGGAGAACGATATCTTCAAATAGGGTGGCACGGGAGCGTCGCTGTGCGTGCAGTTGTGAGGGAACTGCGACGAGCAAAGCCGCGATCGCAATTGCTGCAATCCAGCTACTTCGACGCCAACCGATCTGGTGCATTATTGTTCCAGGGTTTGCCCCACCGTAATTGCTTCGACCAACCGGGGTTTATCCAACCCGCGCTGGTGCAGGATTACCCACGATTGTATCAGATCCGGACCGTGCAATTCTCCCGTAAACGCCGCTCGCAGCGATCGCATCACGAGTCCTTTTTTCACTTTATGCGCCTTGGTCACCTGTTTGACCAATCCCTTGGCGTCGTCTTCGCTCAACGGTTGCTCGGCGTCCAGTTCGTTATCGAGCCATTGCAATACCTCGCCAACACCGTCTTGGCTTAACAACTCTTGCGCTTCGTCGCTAAACTGGATGGCAGGGGTAAAGAATAGGCGAGCGATTTCGATCGCATCGGGAATCCGGGTCAAACTCGGCTGCACCAGAGCGACGATTTGCTCTAACCAATCGCGATCGCCTTTCGGGTCGAACGAGTATCCCGCCTCTTGCCAATAGGGGATGATTTTGTCGGTCAACTCCGCTAGCGGCATTTCGTGCAACACCTGAGAATTGAGCCAGTTGAGCTTATCCCAATCGAATTTAGCTCCGGCTTTATTAACGCGATCGAAGCTAAACTTTTTCGCCGCATCTTCCAGGGTAAACCGCTCTTGATTGTCCGGTGGCGACCATCCCAACAGGGTCATGTAATTCGCCAGAGCCTCGGCGGTATATCCCATCTTGCGAAATTCCGACACCGAAGTAACGCCATCGCGTTTGGACAGTTTCTGTCCGTTGGGATTGAGGATCAGCGGCGTATGACCGAATTCGGGAACGCTGGCTCCCAAAGCTTCGTACAGTAAAATCTGTTTGGCGGTATTGGCAATGTGGTCTTCGCCTCGAATAACGTGGCTGATGTTCATGTCCGTATCGTCCACTACCACCGCGAGGTTATACAGGGGTTGACCGACTTCGCCGCGACTGGCTGCACGCGCAATTACCATGTCGCCGCCGAGATCGCTACCTTTCCAGGTCATTTCGCCGCGAACCAAGTCGTTCCAGCGAATTTCGCGATCGTCGTCAATTTTGAAGCGAACCACCGCTTGGCGACCTTCCGCCTCGAATTGTGCTTGCTGCTCTGGCGTCAGGTTGCGATGGCGATTGTCGTAACGGGGTGCCTGATTTTTGGCTTTTTGCGCCTCCCGCATCTGGGTGAGTTCTTCAGCCGTGCAGTAGCAGCGATAGGCTAAACCTCGATCGAGCAGGGTTTGAATGGCGTTGCGATAGAGGTCGAACCGCTGAGATTGGAATAGCGGACCTTCGTCCCACTCCAAACCGAGCCACTTTAAGCCTTCGAGAATGTTATCGGTATATTCCGGGCGCGATCGCTCGCGATCGGTATCCTCAATCCGCAGAATAAATTGACCGCCGTGGTGGCGGGCAAATAACCAGTTGAAGACAGCCGTTCTGGCTGTACCGATGTGTAGGTTACCAGTCGGACTAGGCGCTAGACGAACCCGAACAGACACGATTCTCCTCGCTGCAAGTTATCGATTTTAAACGGGACTGACGGGATTCGAACCCGCAACTTCCGCCGTGACAGGGCGGTGCTCTGACCGATTGAACTACAGTCCCTTGCTTTTCAAGCGCAATTTCTAATATGCCAAATGTCAGAGGGGTTGTCAACGCTTTTGCGGAGATTTTTTTGAATTTCCCCGAAACGCGCTCTGGCTAACGGTTTAGCAATTAGCGATCGCGGGCGGAAGTGAACCTATTGTATCCCATTGCGGTTGCAGGTGGAAACAACACGGCGATTCAGATGCGGGTAGGGAGAATCGTTTGCTTGACAAATCAATTTTATTTGAAATGATAGAGATGGCTTTTCTAATGCAATCTAGACAAATAGCCTCTGAGCATCAAGTCGATCGCAGGAGGCTTGTCGCCCAATATATCAAATTCTATTGAATCAATTCAATGAGCCGCAATCCTTCTTCCACCCCAACCGCTCCCGTCCAAGCGGGAAGTCGCCTGAATGTCTTCGAGAAATACCTCACCCTCTGGGTGATTCTGTGCATCGCAGTCGGGATCGCACTAGGACGGCTATTTCCCGGTGTCGCCGTCGCACTGGACGCCATGAGCGTCTATCAAGTTTCCATCCCCATCGCTGCCTGCCTGTTTTTCATGATGTATCCCATCATGGTCAAAATTGACTTCACGCAAGTCACAAACGCCGCACAAACCCCGAAACCGGTAATTTTGACGTTGGTCACCAACTGGCTGATCAAGCCGTTTACCATGGTCGTCTTCGCACAATTCTTCTTGGGTTGGCTATTTCGTCCGTTGATTGAGGGGACGGAAACCATCCGGGGAAGCGAAATCGAACTGGTCAACTCCTACATTGCAGGTGCGATTTTGCTGGGAATTGCGCCTTGTACGGCGATGGTGCTGATGTGGGGATACCTGTCTTACAGCAACCAGGGTCATACATTAGTGATGGTGGCGATTAACTCGTTAGTGATGTTGTTCGTCTACGCACCGTTGGGACGCTGGTTGCTCGCGGCGAACAATTTAACCGTCCCCTGGGAAACCATCGTGCTGTCGGTGTTAATTTACGTGGGGTTACCCCTGGCTGCGGGTGCGTACAGTCGCTATTGGATTTTCAAGCACAAGGGACGGGAATGGTTCGAGCAACAATTCTTAAAATACCTGTCTCCCGTGGCACCGATCGCCCTGTTGGTGACGTTAGTGCTATTATTTGCGTTTAAAGGGGATTTGATTGTCAACCATCCGTTGCACATTTTGCTGATTGCTATCCCGTTGTTGCTTCAGACGAATTTTATTTTCGCGATCGCCTACGTGGCGGCGTTAAAGTTAGGATTGCATTACGAAGATGCCGCACCCGCTGCCTTAATTGGCGCGAGCAATCATTTTGAAGTGGCAATTGCAACCGCAGTGATGTTATTTGGCTTGAATTCGGGAGCAGCACTGGCAACAGTCGTTGGCGTGTTAATCGAAGTTCCGGTAATGTTGCTGTTGGTCGAAATCTGTAAGCGAACGGCAGCATGGTTTCCGCGCAAACTCGAAACGGCGACGCTCCCGGATCCGCGTTGTTTGAATTGTTAACCCTAAGTTGTTACCACCAATTTCATTGCCGAATAAAGGGGTTCTATTGGTACAGGTTAAACTCCTCTCAACTCCTTCTTGGTAAAGGGAGAGATTGATAAAGTTTTAATTGAATTTTGGGTTATTAGTTACAATGAAACGAGTCATGTTTGTCTGTCGTCGAAATTCCTGCCGATCGCAAATCGCCGAAGGATTTGCCCGTCAATTGGGACAAGGAAAAATTGAAGTAGTCAGTGCGGGTTTGGAAGCCAGCCGCGTTCATCCCGGCGCGATCGCAGTGATGTCGGAAATTGGTGTCGATATTAGCGCTCAAACCTCTAATCCTTTGAGCGATTTTCATCCCGACAATTTCGATATCGTTATTTCCATGTGCGGCTGCGGTGTCAACCTACCCGAGGCGTGGGTGTTGCGAGAGATCTTTGAAGATTGGGATTTGGAAGATCCCGACGGAAAGCCAGTAGACACCTTCCGCCGCGTGCGAGATGAGATTCAACAGCGAGTGGAAGCATTAATTCAAAAAGTAGGCGATCGCGCGTCGGTTTAGTCCGAGTTTTGATAATATGAAGTCCAGTTTTAGACTTTTTGATTTCATGGGAAGGTGGGCATT
>CAYQUF010000079.1:2013-21049 GCA_964420595.1 uncultured bacterium | reverse complement strand
AAGCGTTGACTACGAACTTGGTGTTGCGGGTGGAGTTGGGGGGAAACGCTAAAGCGTTTACTACGAACGGGGGAAATGGTGACCGGAAATTGCTATTTGACCTCCCCCTATTGAACAAAAGTAGCGACGCATTCCCCCAATCGTTACATTGCTTTACAAAGCCGCCTGGGGCAAACTAGGAGAAGGCGCGCAAAGGAGATCGGGTTTTGAATGCATTGACCACCCTCGACCCGCAACGACGCAATAGCCTGCTGATTCTGTTTGCAGCAGGTTTATCATTTTGGTCGAGTATGGCATCCTTGCTGCCGACATTGCCCCTGTACGTCAAAGAAATTGGCGGAACCGAGCAACAAGTCGGTCTGGTGATGGGATCGTTTGCGATTGGGTTGTTGCTGTCTCGTCGCTGGTTGGGACGTTTGGCAGACCGTCGCAGTCGCAAAATCGTCGTGCTGGTGGGAACGGGGGTCGTCGCGATCGCGCCGTTGGGATATTTGCTCATTAGTTCCATTCCCCTCCTAATGGCATTGCGTGCCTTCCACGGCATCAGTATCGCTGCTTTTACCACCGGATACACTGCCTTGGTTGCCGATTTGGCACCGCAGAAAAATCGAGGCGAGTCGATCGGTTACATGAGCTTGGTCACGCCAATTGGCGTCGCCATCGGTCCGGCGATGGGAGGCTTTTTGCAAGCCGCATTCGGTTTTTCAGCCCTGTTTCAGCTTGCTTCTGGCTTGGGAGTGCTGAGTTGGCTGGCGGCGGTGCAAGTGTGGGAACCGCGATTGCCGAAATCGGATATCGAGGCTGAACCCGCGAACGGGGAAGGGGGGCGATCGTTTTGGCGTCTGCTACTCAGTCCTCGCCTGCGGGTTCCCGCTTTCGTGATGTTGTTGGTGGGACTGGTGTTCGGCACGATTACCACATTTGTCCCGCTCTACATCCAAGCTACGTCTATCCCGCTCAACCCCGGCTGGTTTTATACCGCTGCGGCAATTTCGAGCTTTACCATGCGCCTGGTGAGCGGTCGAGCCAGCGATCGCATCGGACGGGGATTGTTCATCAGTACCGCTCTGTTGTGCTACGGCATCTCGATGATAACCCTTTGGCACGCAAGCAGTCCCCAAGCCTTCATCGTCGCTGCTTTGGGAGAAGGAGCCGGTGCTGGCATCATGATTCCCACCACGATCGCCTTAATGTCGGATCGCTCGGTTGCCAAGGAGCGGGGTCGCGTGTTCTCCCTATGCATCGGCGGCTTCGATCTCGGGATCGCCATCGCCGGTCCCACGTTAGGTTCGGTGGCGCAATACCTGGGTTATGCCAACCTGTTCGGCTTGGCGGCAGGATTCGTGGCGATCGCGCTGTCGGTCTTCTTAACTCAAAGTAGCAAAGATCTGCCCCACTCCCTGCGATTTGCCTTCGGTCGCGAACGGGATATTTACGCCGTGGAGAACCCGAACGCTTAAACTCAATAAAAATTTGGGGCAGTCATTCAACTGCCCCGACTGGAAGTAAATTAGAAACGGGCCTGGGAGGATTCGAACCCCCGACACCGTGGTCCGTAGCCACGTGCTCTAGTCCACTGAGCTACAGGCCCTTGTCCTTCAGCGATTTCTAATCGTAGCACACCCATTTCGAATGTCACAACCCCCTTCTCAAAATTTTTCTGATAACTCCCTCCTCAGCCATCTCGACGATCGCGGGAACGCCCAAATGGTGGACGTTTCGGCGAAATCTGCCACCGTTCGCCAAGCCACGGCTGCCGGATGCATTCGGATGTCGCCAGCCACCTTAGAGGCGATCGCATCTGGAAATGCTCCCAAAGGCGACGTGTTGGGAACGGCGAAGATTGCGGGGATTATGGCTGCCAAACAGACCTCGAACCTGGTTCCCCTGTGCCATCCCCTCCCCCTGCAAAAAATTGACGTCCAACTGAGTCCCGATACCGACCTTCCCGGCTATCAAATTCGCGCGACGGTCAAAACTAAGGCAGAAACTGGCGTGGAAATGGAAGCACTGACCGCTGTCTCTGTCGCCGCACTGACGCTGTACGACATGGCGAAGGCGTTGGACAAGGCGATGGAAATTGAGGGGATTCGCCTGTTGCGCAAAATGGGTGGAAAGTCGGGGGAATGGGTGAGGGAATAACGAAATGGCAAATCTTAAATTGTCGAACAATAGAGGTTATTGAGGTTAATTCATGTTAATTCCACCGGGTTTCGAACAGCACTCTGTCGTCACTTCTCTCGGCAGAATGGTTTACTATACCGCCAGCGATGATTTTTACACCGACGGGGAAACGCCATCGCGCACTTTGCTGTTTCTCCACGGCTTTGGCGGCGGTTCTTCGGCTTACGAATGGTCGAAGGTCTATCCTGCTTTTGCGGCGGACTATCGCATTATCGCCCCAGATTTAATTGGTTGGGGACGGTCGGAACACCCGCAGCGCAATTATTTAATTGAAGACTACCTGACCACCATTACCGAGTTTGTCGAGCAAACTTGTAACGAATCGGTTACGACGATCGCCTCTTCGCTAACGGCTGCATTTACCCTTCGTCTCGCCGCTGCTAGACCGGAGTTATTTAAATCCCTGATTGTCACGACGCCATCGGGACTGTCGGATTTTGGGGACGATTACGGTCGCACGTTTTTTGCCGAACTGGTGAAAACGCCCATTCTAGATCGCCTTTTGTACAATACTGGCGTGGCGACGGATTTTGGCGTGCGCGGTTTCCTAGAACAGCGTCAATTTGCCCGTCCGGAGCGGGTTTATTCTGAAATTGTCGAGGCGTACGTGAAATCGGCTCAGCAACCGAATGCCGATTATGCGGCGTTGAGTTTTGTCCGGGGCGACCTGTCGTTTGACTTGTCGTTGTATATCAATCAGCTAACAGTTCCGACGGCGATGATTTGGGGCAAGCGATCGCAGTATACGGGTCCGGAAATCGGTCAGCGATTGCGCGATCTCAATCCCAATGCCATTCGTTATTTCCAACAACTCGATGAGGTCGGATTGACGCCGCAATTAGAGTTACCTGGGGTAACAATTGGGTTGATTCGCAAGTTTATTGCCGCGCTCGATCGCGTTGAAGTAGAAGCGACGGGTTAAGCAGTTACAGGACATCCTCCACTACGGGCGATCGGGGTGGGGGATCTTAACCACAAAGACACAAAGGACACGAAGAACGGCGATCGTGTGTGGGTTAAATTTTACGGAGGACTAAATATGACCGATTTTACGATTCATGACTTAGACGAAGATCTCAAAGTTCGATTGCAAAAACGAGCGAATTATTATGGTAGAACGCTTGAAGAGGAAGCTAAAGTAATTCTAAAGAACGCCTTAGTCGGACATGAAGAACATACTGAAAATCTTGCTGCAAGGATAGAGCGACGCTTTGCCGAGTTTGGAGAATTCGAGCTTCCTGCCATTCAAAGAGAGTTTTTGCGAGAACCTCCAGATTTTAAAGAGTTTTATGATTGTCCTTGATACCAATGTATTGTCTGAACTCATGAATCCTAAAGGTTCGCCTGTGGTTCGTCAATGGATTGCAATACAGCCAGTTGAAGATCTATTCATAACGAGCATTACTCAAGCCGAAATTCTCTATGGGATTGCTATTTTACCATCCAGCAAGCGTAAATCTAAACTCAGTCAAGTAGCTCAATCGATGTTTGCCGAAGATTTTGAGGATCGAATTTTACCTTTTGACGAAACAGCAGCAGTTTCCTTCTCAATAATTGCTGCCGAAAGAAGAAGAATGGGGAAGCCAATTTCCCAGGCTGATACTCAAATTGCCAGCATTTGTTATGCTTGCCAAGCAACCCTGTCAACTCGCAATATTTCTGATTTTGAAGGGTGTGGAATTGTAACGATTAATCCTTGGAAAATCGAGTCGTCGAATTAGATACAAACGGCGATCGCTCTAGAGTTCCGCCCGACTGAACCATTGAGTGCGGCACAATTTCCCAACCGTCGGCTACACTGGGAAAGAACGCGCTGTCTAGAGGGATTGATGCGACCCGACTTGCAGGGACTAGAGATTACGCGAGGCGAACTGCGGCGTTTGTGTGGCGTTAGGGCTAGCAACCTCCTGCGTCCTGCCAAAATCTCCACTGCGATCGCCGAGGGACTCAAAACGCTGTTTATTGTCCTCTTACTCGTCGAGGGCGGACTTCTCTTATTCTGGCTATTTCCCGATCGCCTCCCGTGGATTATCGCCGTTACAGTCGCGATCGCGCTACTCTTAATCATTCACGACATTCGCAAAATTCGCCTCAGCTTGACCCATAAAAACTTAATTCGTTTAATTGAAGATACCGAACGCTTCAATAATGTCATCGCGGCGATCCATGTTAACGACCAAATTGAAGCAGCGGGCAATGCTAACGTTGCCATTCAAGATCGCGATAAAGTCATCGAAGCTTTAAAGTTCACCCGCGAAGATCTCGTGCGAGCCTTAAAAACCGAGCGGATTCTGCGCAACAACCATCAATTTATCGTGCGCAATCCCGACCTATTTGCCAATAATCTGACCGCCCTGGCAGCCTTGCAAACCAGCGATCGCGCCAGCGAACACGGTAAACTGCTCAACGAAGCCCTGCAAATTGCCGCGATCGCTCGCACGGAAATCGAGAAGTTGCACGATCGCCCGGTTGAGTGACCGTATCGAGGTTGTTACCCCCTGCCAATCTCGACTCAAATGCTGCATAATAGTTAAGTTTTGCCCTATGGTAATCAAACAACTCTTTTGTACTCTCTGTTTGTAAGCGTCCAACTATTCGATCGTCAGCCATGCGAACCCACTACTGCGGCCAACTCCGAAGCGAACACATTGGAAAAACCGTGACCCTATGCGGATGGGTTGACCGTCGCCGCGACCACGGGGGCGTGATTTTCCTGGATTTGCGCGATCGCGCTGGAGTCGTGCAGATTGTCAGCGATCCCGAACGCACGCCGGATTCCTATGAAAGTGCCGACCGCCTGCGCAATGAATACGTGGTGCGGGTGACCGGTCGCGTGTTCCAGCGTCCCGATGACTCGCTCAACCCGAAATTGCCCACGGGAGAGGTGGAAATCTACGCTGACGCGATCGAATTGCTCAATGACGTGCGCAAGCAATTGCCGTTCCAAGTTTCGGCGACTGAAGAAGAATCGGTGCGCGAAGAGTTGCGGCTGAAATATCGCTATTTGGACTTGCGGCGCGATCGCATGGCTCGTAATTTGCAAATGCGCCACGAGATTATTAAAGCCATCCGTCGCTTTCTGGAAGACCGAGAAGGGTTTATCGAGGTGGAAACTCCGGTGTTGACCCGTTCGACTCCCGAAGGCGCGCGGGATTACCTGGTTCCCAGCCGCGTCAATCCGGGGGAATGGTTCGCCCTGCCGCAGTCGCCTCAACTATTCAAGCAGTTGTTGATGGTGTCGGGGTGCGATCGCTATTACCAAATTGCCCACTGTTTCCGCGATGAAGACTTACGAGCCGACCGCCAGCCGGAATTTACCCAGTTGGATATGGAAATGAGTTTCATGTCGCAGCAGGAAATTCTCGAACTCAACGAGGCGCTGATCGCTCATATTTTCCAAGCGGTGAAACATGTGGATCTCCCCCGACCGTTTCCCCGGTTGACTTACGCTGAGGCGATGGATCGCTTTGGAACGGATCGACCCGACACTCGGTTTGGCATGGAGTTGGTCGATGTCTCCGATATCGTCAAGGATTCCGGGTTTAAAGTATTCTCCGGTGCGGTGTCCAGTGGCGGAATCGTGAAAGTGCTTCCGGTTCCTGGCGGGAACGAGGCGATTTCCAACGTGCGGATCAAACCCGGCGGCGATTTGTTCAAGGAAGCCAACGAAGCCGGTGCGAAGGGATTGGCTTACATTCGCGTTAAAGAGAGCGGCGACATCGATACCATCGGCGCGATTAAAGACAACCTTAATGACGAGCAGAAGCAAGAACTGTTGCGACGGACTGGAGCCGAACCGGGTCACCTGCTGCTGTTTGGTGCAGGCGATACGGCGATCGTGAATAAGAGTTTGGATCGCCTCCGTCAAGTGATTGCTCGCCAGCTCGATCTGATTGACGAGGGTAAGGTAAACTTGGTTTGGATTACGGAGTTCCCTATGTTTGAGTGGAACCCGGACGAGAAGCGGTTAGAGGCGTTGCACCACCCGTTTACCGCTCCCAATCCCGAGGATTTGGATGACGTGAAGACCGCTCGCGCGCAAGCGTATGATTTGGTGTATAACGGAACGGAACTTGGCGGGGGAAGTCTGCGAATTTACCGACGCGATGTTCAACAGCAGGTGTTTGAGGCGATTGGGTTGTCGCCGGAAGAAGCGGATGCCAAGTTTGGGTTCTTGTTGGATGCGTTTGACTACGGGACGCCTCCCCACGGCGGTATCGCTTACGGGTTGGATCGGATGGTGATGTTGCTGGCGGGTGAGGAGTCGATTCGCGATGTGATTGCGTTTCCGAAGACGCAGCAGGCGCGTTGTCTGTTGACTGATGCTCCGGCGACGGTGGAGAAGAAGCAGTTGAAGGAGTTGCACGTGGCTTCGACGTACAAGCCGAAATCGGAGCGATCGCAATAAAGTGTGTCGGGTGGGTGTTGTCTCGGGGCGATCGATTGAACCGGACAACGCTCGCCTGACTATTTTATGGTTGGGGGTCAACGCTAAAGCGTTTACTACGAACTTGTGTTGGCAGGATAGATGTTTGGTTCCGTCTTGGTAGATGCGAAACCGAATTTTATTTTTGATAGCTACATCATACCACTATTGACAAGGTTAGTCTATAGCAATACGCTCTCGGCTATTTACAGATACCGTAGGGGCGAACGGCCGTTCGCCCCTACCAAATTATTCGATCCGGTTGAATTGTTAATACACGAGCGCTCGCTGCTATAGTTCGTGACTCGACTGTTAAGATTGTCATTGTTGCTGGGCGATCGCAATTAATTCTCAGCTTTACGATAATTCCTCGCAAATGCGCCGAAACGCTGCCACGGGATCTTCGGCGGCGGTAATCGGACGACCGATGACGAGATAATCCGCCCCCGCTTTCATCGCCGCTGCTGGCGTCATCACCCGTCGCTGATCCGTCGCTTGCGACCATTGGGGACGCACCCCCGGACACACGAGCAGCGAATCGCCGCAAACCCGTCGCAACTGTTCCACCTCGTGGGGCGAACACACCGCTCCCGCCAATCCGCATTCTTTCGCCATCAATCCCATCTGCAAGGCATATTCGGGTAATTCTAGGGGAACGTGCAGGTCGAATGCCAAATCCCGCGAGTTGAGGCTGGTGAGCAGGGTAATGGCGATCAGTTTCGGTGGGGGTTGACCGACCGCCGCTGCACCGGATTCTGCGGCTGCTTGCGCTGCTTGCAAGGCTTGGCGTCCGGCGGTGGCGTGAACTGTGAGGAAATCGACGCCGTACCTCGCAGCCGAGCGACAGGCACCGGCGACGGTGTTGGGGATATCGTGGAATTTGAGATCCAGAAAGATGCGCTTTTGTCGCTGTTTGAGAATGTCGAGGATGCTCGGACCGCAACTGACGAACAGTTCGAGTCCTACCTTCCAAAAGCTAACCTCTGGGAGGCGATCGATCGCGGCAATTGCGTCGGTTTCGGTGGGCACGTCGAGGGGAACGATAATTCGATCGGACGCTGGCATAGACTCTACAATACAGGCGGCGCAATCGTTATAGCACGGTTTGCGTCCCGTTGCGATCGCCCCCGGTTAGAGATTCGACACGGATCGGGCAAAATTTTGCGCGCGCTCGACGGTCACTTGCATGGGAATTACGCAATTGCGCCCGGACTCCTTCGCCCGATACAAAGCTTCGTCGGCGAGTTGAAGTAACCCCTCCCACGAGAGTTCCGGTTGGGGAACGCAACTGGCGACGCCGAGGGACAGGGTAACCGACGCCCCAATTTCCGATCGCTCGTGTTCCAAATCTAATTGTTTGACGCAATCTTGAATCGTACAGGCAATGGTTAACGCTCCCTCCAACGACGTGTTGGGCAGCACGATCGCGAATTCTTCGCCTCCGTATCGCGCCGCTAAATCCGCCGGACGCTTGGTACAGCGATCGATCGCGCGGGCGACGGCTTTCAAGCAATCGTCCCCCTGGGGGTGTCCGTAGGTATCGTTGTACGCTTTGAAAAAATCCACGTCTGCCATAATCAGCGACAGGGATTGACCTTCCCGTTGCATCCGCCGCCATTCCAGCGCCAGATAGTCGTCAAAACAGCGGCGGTTGGCTAACCCGGTCAACCCGTCTAAATGGGCGAGCCGTTCCAATTCTCGGTTGGCGTTGGCGAGCTTTTCGTGCAATTCCCCGTGTTGGATGGCGATGGCGATTTGTTCGGCGAGGGATTCGAGAACGTCGATTTCTGCCGACTGCCACGGACGGGGATCGCAGCATTGGTGCGCCACGAGCAACCCCCACAACTGGTTTTGACCGTTGCACGCCCATTCGACCGATTGGCTGTAGGGAATCGGCACCACTAGGGTGGCTCGGATTTGCAAGCGATCCAGCGTTTCTCGCACCCGTTCGGGCAAGGCGGCGGTGCGAACGTCCTCAATCGCTTCAATGGCGAGGTCGGGATGGCGCTCGAAGGCTTGCATGAATTGCAGCAGCCATTGTTGGGTCGTTCCCGTTTCGACCAGCGGACACGCCCCGGAACTGGTGGATTCGACGGTGATGCGATCGCGCGCTTGACCTTCGCGACGGTAGATTAACACGCGATCGCACCCTAAAAATTGTCGCACTTCGGTGACGGTGGCTTCTAAAATGCGACCGAGGTTCAACGACTGGCGGATGTGTTGGGCGATGGTACGCAGCAGCCGTTCCCGTTCGGCTTGCAACCACAGGGTTTCTTCGGCTTGCTGGCGTTCGGTAATATCGGTCCAGACGCTCAGGACTAGCGGCTCGCCCTCCAGGGAGGACAAGGGCAACTCGGTGGTTTGGAACCAGCGCACCTCTCCACTGGCGGTGCGAAGCGGGTAAGCGGCTCGGTTGGGCGAGGGATTGTCTGGTTGAGAGGGTGGGGTTGAAAAATAAACCGGTTGGGCGCGATCTCGATTGAGTTCGGCTTCGGTTTTGCCGATTAAGGACTCGACGTTGGTACTGTAAAGATCGGCTAAGGCTTGATTGACCAAGGTAAAGCGACCTTCTTCATCCCGCACGAAAATTAAGTTAGGATTGGCATCGATGACCGCGCTCAAAAATGCCTGTTGGCTGTGCAGGGCTTGCTCGGCGCGCTGGCGATCTTGAATTTCGCGGGTGAGTTGGGCGTTGCGATCGGCAAGTTGGCGCTGCTGGCGCACGCGGGCGAGTTGATTTTCAATTCGCGCGAGGACTTCTTCGATATAAAATGGTTTTGTAATATAGTCGTTGCCACCAACCTGAAAGGCTTTCACTTTATCGAACGGTTCGCTTTTGACGCTAATAAAAATAATAGGAATTTCGCTCGTTTTCGAGTTCGATCGCAGCCGACGACAGACTTCATAGCCGTCCATATGTGGCATCATAATATCGAGCAAAATGACGTCGGGCGGATCGTAGCGTACCGCTTTTAACGCTTGCTCGCCGTTAATGGTTTGCCGAACTTCGTAACCTTCTTTAGCCAGCATCAAAAAGAGCAGGCGGACGTTCTCCGGAATATCATCGACGACTAGAATATCTCCTTTTGTTGCAGTCATGATAGGCAACCAAGCTTCTCTACAAACGGCGATCGCGATTGAAGATTTAAATCATATAACTCCATTTTTTAGTATAGTGTTGATTTTTTCATCGTGCTATTAATTAATATTGCACGGTCGGCATTAGATTGCGCGCGATTCAATCGCCCCTGCACTGCCGTCAGTTCCAAATTACTTTACGCCAAATCGCCCTCGCTATCGGGGAGCGACTCGGAAACGAGATCGGCGAGTCCGTCAAAATCGAGACGTTCCAACCGCCGTCGCAGCGATTGGGCGATCGATTGGCGCTCGGGAGGAATTTGTTCGAGGAGATCTTCAATGCGTTTGGCTCGGGCGCACAACGCCGCCATGTGCAATTGCGATCGCCACTCGGGGGGCATGATTTCCAAATCTGCGGGCGTTAGATTTTGCCGGTGTTCTGGGGTCGAAACGCGATCGTTGGGGTATAGCGGTTTGTGCGAGTAGTCAATCCCGAGGTGAGTGGCGATTTTTTCGAGCAAAATATTTTCTCGAAATGGCTTGAACACCCAATCGTCAAACCCCACCGGCTGGGTAAAATTCTCCTGAAAGGCGATCGGACTGGCGGTGAGGGCGATAATCACGGGCGTCGCCTCGCTCCCGTTTACCCCTCGAATCCGCTGTGTGGCTTCGTAACCATCCATTTCCCCCATATACAGGTCCATCAGAATCAGATCGGGCTTCCAACTGCGCCATCGTTCGAGTCCCTCCCGTCCGTTAGCGGCTTCAGCCACTTGAAAGCCGTAAGATTCGAGTAAGGTCACCGCCAGTTGGCGATTGCTGGCGCGATCTTCGACCACGAGAATGCGATAGCCCGAGCAATCGGACTCCAAGACGATCGCCTCCTGAGCGAACCGCGACGAGTTCGCCGCCGCCTCGGGAGAGATGGCGCTACAGCGAATGTCGAAGCGAAAGACAGACCCGCAACCGGGAGTACTCTCGACGGTAATGTCGCCGCCGAGCAATCGGACGAAATGCCGCGCGATCGCCAATCCCAATCCAGTGCCCTCCGCCGCTTTCTGTCCCGTGGTGGTTTGGACGAATGCCTCGAACAAGCGATCCAGTTCTCCCGGATCGATGCCCGGACCGGTGTCTTCGACGCTAAAGTACAATTGACAATTCGCCTTGGTAGCACAATCCGACCAAACCCGCAACCTTACTGTTCCCTCATTCGTAAACTTAATCGCATTTCCCAGCAAATTAATCAAAGTCGAGCGCAATTTCTTCAAATCGCTACAGATGAATTGAGGCAAGTCGGGCGCGAGGTCGAAGTGGAGTGGCAAGCCTTTTGCCGTCGCTTTGAGCTGCAACATCACTTGTAAGTTGTCGAGCAGTTGGTAGAGGTCGAAATTTTCGTTATCGACCGAGATTTGCCCCGCCTCGATTTTGGATAAATCTAAAATATCGTTAATCAACGAGAGCAGATGTTCGCCCGAGCGACCGATAATTTCGAGATACTCTTGTTGTTGCGAGGTGATCTGGGACGATCGCGCCATGAGTTGGGTAAAGCCGAGAATGCCGTTGAGAGGGGTGCGCAACTCGTGGGTCATGTTGGCGAGGAATTGGCTTTTGGCGCGGTTGGCGGCATCGGCGGCTTGTTTGGCTTGTTCGAGGGCGATATTTTTGAAGCTCAATTCTTCCCGGCGCTGTTTTTCTCGCTCCAGCAGGCGCGCCTGAGCCAAGGCAATCCCGACTTGAGCGGCGGCAGCTTCAAACAGTTCGATTTCGTCCTCGTGCCAGTGGCGGTAGCGATCGTATTGGTGCAAGCTGATAATGCCGTTGGGCTGACCTTGATAGGAAGTAGCGATACCGAGCATGGATTTGATGCCCAGTTCTTGGACGATGGGAAGGACGGGGGCGAACAATGGGTCGGCATAGACGTTGTCGGAGGCGATCGCGCTGTCTTGGTTCAATAATGCCTGAGCGTGGGGGTTGCCTTGGACGGGAATGGCGATCGCGCGCATTGAGTCGAATCCCGGCTCGACGTATTCGGCGACGAGGGGAATTTGGGGGATGGGATCTTCGATGTAGGTGTGGATGACGCAGCGGTTGACTCCGAAGGCTTGCCCCATCTGGATAGCGGCGGTTTGGAAGATGTGCCCCACGTCCAAACTCCGGCGAATTTCTTCGGTAATGCGCTGCAGTAGTAACGCCTTTTGCAACTGATGTTGGAGGGCTTGTTCGGTTTGTTTGCGATCGGTAATATCTTCGGTAATCCCTGCCACTCGCAGCACCTCGCCCCGTTCGTCGATGATGGGAAAGGCGCGATCGCTCACCCAGCGAATCGTCCCGTCCGGGCGAAGGATGCGGTACTCGCGCAGAGTTTGTTCTCCCGTGCGTTGGGCGTCAACGGCTGGCACGACCCGATCGCGATCGTCGGAATGGATGGCGTCGAGCCAACTGTTGGGATCGGCATAGACGCTTTCGCGGGAACGTCCCCAAATGGATTCGTAGGCAGGGCTGACGTAGAGGATTTTCGCCGGTTCTTCTTCCGTGTCGGGGGCGACCAGCCAAAACAGGTCTTGGATGTTGTCCGCCATCTGCCGAAACCGTTCTTCGCTCTCTCGCAGTGCCTCTTCCGCCTCTCGCCGCTCGGTGATATCGCGCAGGGAAATCACGTAGACCGATTCCCCTTGCCATTCGGCGGTAGACACGTTCATTTCTCCAGCTCCCACCCGTCCGGAGGCGCGAATGACGTCGAGTTCGGTGGTTTGACCGGCAATGGCAGGTAAGCCGAATTCGCGATCGACCAGTTCGGTTAAGGGGCGATCGAACAGGCGAGCGGCGGCGGGGTTGGCAAATCGGATGACGCCCTGGCGATCGACGATTAAAATGCCGTCCGAGGTATTGGAAATCACCGTGTTGAGTCGGGATTCGCTTTCGCGCAGTTGGAATTCGACTAACTTGTTGGCGGTGATGTCGCTGGCGGTGCCCAGCAGTTGTTCGGGTTGACCGTCGTCGGTACGAGCAAACACGATATTGCGCGATCGCAACCAGCGCCAAGACCCATTGCGGTGGCGCATGCGATACTCGGTTTCGAGAATTTCGCCATCGGCTGCCGATTGGGCGCGTGCTTCGATTTCGTCGAGAAGATACTTGTCTTCAGGATGCAGGACATCGTAGAAAAATTGCGCGCCGGCTTGCTGGACTTGTTCGGGGGTATAGCCTAAGATTTCGATAATCTGGCGATTGACGTAAGTGTTGCGCCGCGTTGTCATGTCGTAGAGGTAGAGCAGTTGCGGCGAGGTATCGGCAATGGTTTCGATGAAGAGCTTGCTGCGGCGCAGTTCTTCTTCAATTTGCTTGCGATCGCTAATGTCGAGAACCGTGCCGAAAATTCGGATGGCGTTCCCTTCGGTATCGAAAATTGGATTGCCGTTGACGAAAACGTGGCGGATTTCGCCGTCGGGTCGCACGATGCGCATTTCGAATTGGTAGG
Organism: uncultured bacterium; assembly: GCA_964420595.1. Taxonomy (GTDB): domain Bacteria; phylum Cyanobacteriota; class Cyanobacteriia; order Cyanobacteriales; family Geitlerinemataceae; genus CAYQUF01. The sequence continues at coordinate 7,883 of CAYQUF010000079.1, read as the reverse complement.
GGCGTTTCTCGGCGAACCCCTGGCGAATCGAGGTTGCCCAACGATCGCGGTCGTCGGGGTGGATTTGGGCGATATGCTCGGCAATGGTCGGTGCGGGACTGGCGGGATCTAAGCCAAAAATGCGGAAGGTTTCGGCAGACCACTTCAGGGTTTGACGGGTTAAATCGACTTCCCAACTGCCGACGCGAGCGACCTTTTGCGCTTCGTCGAGGTTGGCTTTTTCTTGGGCGAGAGCGGCTTCAGCGCGTTTGCGATCGGTGATGTTGCGCTGGACGCCGAAATGCCCGGTGATGCGACCGAGATTGTCGTAGAAACACATATAGTCGCCTTCGACCCATATCGGCGTGCCGTCGAGCTTGTATTGTTCGGTTTCGGTATGCAGCCGTCCGCGATCGAACAATTGTCGCAACAGGGCTTTGCCACGGTCGAGGTCGTGCGCCCAAAAGTCATTCGGGGTGAAGCCGAGAAAGGTTTCGCGCCTCGCGCCGTACTGCTCTACCATGGCGTCGTTGACTTTAGTGAGGTGCAAGCGAGCGAAGGCGTCCTCTAAGGCGGCGTCTTTATCGATCCCGTCATGCCACGCGATCGGCTCGTCGAGCATCATGAAGAAAAAGCCGTGGAGCGACTGGGAGAAGAAGAGTTCGAGCTGTTGTTCGCGCTGTTGCAGCCGTTGTTGTTCCCAGCGGCGTTCGGTGATGTCGCGATAGGCGCTGAGGAAACATTGTTGGTGTTGGAATTCTACCAACGAGGTGGACACCAGCAGGGTTTTGTTGCTGCCGTCTTTGGCGCGAATGTTGGTTTCGAGGTTTTGAACGCTGCCGGTTGTCAGGACTCGATCGAGGCGATCGCGCGCTCTATTGTATTCGTCGGGGTCGGGGTAGAGCCGGGCGAGGAAATCTTCGCAGGCGTTGGCTTCGGCGGCGGTGTAGCCGGTAATTTGCTGCATTTGGCGGTTGAAGATGCCGAAAATGCCGCGACGGTCGCTGAGGGTAATGCCTTCGCCGACAGTATCGATGACGGTCAGCAGCCGTCCGGCGAGGGCTTCGATTCCAGCTTCGATCTGCTTGCGATCGCTGATATCTTGGGCGACGCCGATTAAGTATTTGGGTTCGCCGTTGGGCTGGCGTAACAAGCTAATGGTAATTTGCGCCCAGACGATGGACCCGTCTTTGCGAATGTAGCGCTTTTCCATCGAGTAGTTTTCGATGTCTCCGGCAATTAAGCGCTCCAAGTTGGCTTCATCGGCTTTGAGGTCGTCGGGATGGGTCAGTTCGCACCAGTTTTTTTGAAGTAATTCTTGCTTGGGATAGCCCAAAAGCTTACAGAGGCGATCGTTGACTAAGATCCATTCTCCCGTCAGGGCAATGTGAGCCAAGCCCACGGCAGCTTGATTGAAGGTGGCGCGAAACTGTTCTTCGCGATCGCGCAACCTCTGCTCGGTGCGCTTGCGATCGGTAATGTCTTGTCCGATGCCGATGCGAGTGCCGTCGGAGAGTTCGACGTTAAACCACGAGGTATCGAGAATCCGTCCGTCGCGCACCCGGGTTTTCAGGTCGTGCCACTGGGGCGATCGCGCTTGCATCATCTCGAGGACGTGCTGGCGGTCGTCCGGATCGGGGTAGCATTCGGCGAGGAAGTCAACCCGATCTAATTCTGCGAGAGACCAGCCGATGGTACGCTCCCACTGGCGGTTGACTGCGATCTTGCTCCCATCCTTGTCGTGGATGCTGACCATGACCGGGAGATAGTCGAAAATGGCTTGCAATCGTTCGTTTTGCCGTTGCAGGTGCAGATGCGATCGGGCGCAATCGATCGTCAGGCGCAAGGAGCGATCGAGTAAGTCGCTCGTGAGGCGATCGCGTTGCCAATAGTCGGCAGCTCCAGCACGCAATGCTTCCCGACCGTCAGTAGCGGTGGCGACCAGGGCGATAACGGGGATGGGACGCGCCCGTTCGACCCAGTCGGCGAGGTGGGCGGGAGGAACGTTAACGATACAAGCATCGTAAACTGCCGGATCCAGCGGAATGTCGAAATCGAGCGATCGCTCTAACCGATACGCGCGATCCTCGACTTGCTCCAACAGGGGGCGCAGATCCCGTGCAGTCGCTTCCTCGCGATCGAGCAGCAGCAGGCAGAACGTTTCAGACTCCATGGAAAGACCTTCGAGCGCAACGCGGGCAATTGTCTCTAATTCGATCGCCAAACGGATTCCGACCGGAGGGATCGCGATTGGGGCTAAACTCGATGATAACTTTCGAGCTGCGATGGTTTGCCAAATCAAGCGATCGAATCAATTGCATTGATTGGGTCAACATTCAATCGAAATCGAGCCACCTTACCCCGCGCGATCGCGGGCTTGCTTCTATGATAAACCCCGTTTTTCAGGAGATTGTCCGTTTCTCGACCCCCCTCGCAATTGGGGAAATCGCCCCTAAAGTGGTAAAGGACGCGATCGCCTCTGGCACAAATTCCCGGTCGCTTGCGTCTGAAATCTAATAGGATCGCAATCGCGCCAACCTCGTCAGTGCAATCTCTTGGGCTAATGGACAATCGACTGATTCAACGCAATCCCTTTGCCACCGAAGAAGACCACGAGCTTCCCGCCTTTGACGGCACCCGAAACAATCGCCAAAATCCCCAATGGGGTTCGACCGAGACTCCCTTGCTCGATATTGCCCCCCTCGACTACGGGGACGGATTTTCCACCCCCGCCGGAAGCGATCGCCCCAATCCTCGCACCATTAGCAATACCCTCTCCGTTCAAGAGGGCGACATTGACGACCCGCGCGGACTGACGAATTTAACCTGGGCGTGGGGACAGTTTCTCGACCACGACCTCAGCTTTACGCCAGAACTGTCTGCCGAAGACGCCGCCGCCGAGGGTCGCTTGATTAGTATTCCCGTTCCCACAGGCGATCCCCAACTCGATCCCCAAGGAACCGGACAGGTTGAAATCGAAATGCGCGATTTCGAGATCGTCCCCGGAACTGGAACCGACCCGAGCAATCCCCGCCAACTTCCCAATGCCATCACCGCTTGGATCGACGGGTCGAACGTGTACGGTTCCTCCGAGGAACGGGCGAATTTCCTGCGGCGGTTTGAAGGGGGACAGCTCAAAACCAGCGAGGGGGAATTATTGCCCTTCAACGACGGGAGCGTCGAGAACGACAATCCCATCGGTTTGCCCCCGACCTCCCTATTTGTCGCCGGAGACGTTCGTGCCAACGAAAATGCCGTGCTGACCTCGATGCACGTCGTGTTTGCGCGCGAACACAACCGACTCGCCGAAGATCTGGCGGCGGCGCATCCCGACTGGACGGACGAGCAGATATTTCAGCGGGCGCGACAAATTAACGTCGCCCAGATTCAGTCCATTGTCTATAATGAATATCTCCCTGCCTTGCTGGGCAATGCTCTACCGGAATACGAAGGTTACGACCCGAGCGTCAATCCGGCGATCGCCCGTACGTTCAGCTCTGCGGCGTTTCGATTGGGGCACACCCAACTGAGTTCGGAAATTCCGCGCCTCGACGAGACGGGCAATACCATCGCCCAAGGCAATTTAACCCTGGCAGACGTGTTTTTTCCCGGCGGCGGCGTGTTGCAAGAAGCCGGAATCGCTCCGATCCTGCGGGGGATGGTGTCGTCGAGCAGCCAGCAGATCGATACAAAAGTCATCGAAGACGTGCGCAGTCTGCTGTTCGGGTTCGGTCCGGAGGCTAGCGCCCGCGATTTGCCTGCCATTAACATCCAGCGGGGACGGCACAACGGTCTTGCCGATTACAACACGGTCCGTCAGGCGTTTGGCTTGCCAGCAGTAAGCAGTTTTGCCGAAATTACCTCCGATCCCGACCGACAGGCAAAGTTAGCCCAGCTTTACGGAACGGTCGATAATATCGATGCGTTTGTGGGCTTGCTTTCGGAGGATCCGCGTCCCGGTGCTAGCGTCGGTCCCACGGTGACGGCGATTGTCGGCGATCAGTTTCAACGATTGCGCCAGGGCGATCGGTTTTATTACGAAAATCGTTTCACGCCCGAGGAAATCGAGGCGATCGAAGACACCACTCTCGCCGATATCCTGCGTCGCAATACCGACATTGAGACGATTCAAGATAACGCCTTCACCCTGTTCAATGCTGGCGATTGGCGCGACGACATTCTCAACGGCGGTTTGGGCAAAGATACCATGGTCGGCGGTTCGGGGAGCGATCGCCTCTCAGCCTCTGCGGGCGACGATCGCTTGCTGGGCAACGCCGGTAACGATATGCTCCTGGGGGATACGGGGAACGATATCTTGTTCGGCGGAACGGACGACGACGAACTGTTTGGCAATCAGGGCGAGGACGTTCTCTGCGGGGATTTGGGCAACGATACCATCTACGGCGGACGAGACAGCGATATCGTCTGCGGGAACGAGGGTGCCGATGCGGTCAATGGCGATTTAGGCGACGATTTGGTCTACGGGGGAGGCGGCGACGATACCCTGACCGGGGGCGAGGGCAGCGATTTGCTCGGCGGCGATCGCGGCAACGACGTGCTGACGGGCGGTTCGGGGGGCGATGCCTTTGTCGTGGGCGACACGCAATTACCCTTTAGCGAGGTCGGTCGCGACGAAATTACCGATTGGGCGGACGAAGATGCGATCGTGCTGTCTGGGGCAACGTTTTCGGGGCTGACGCGGGGCATTTTAGCCTCGTTTGCCACGGTGAATGCCAGTGCGGCGGCGGAATTTTCGGAGGCGGCGATTGTTTACGATCGCTCCGAAGGCGGCATTTATTTCAACCCCAACGGTGCGGAAGCGGGATTCGGCGGCGGCGGTCAATTTCTGCAAATCGATCCGGGCGCCTCCCTCTCGGCAGACAACATTACCGTAGTTTAATGGCTCCCCATCTCCCTATCTCCCCATCCCTACCTACTTTCCCGAAACTTCTGCTCCAAAATCTGACTCGCCCGACGCGACTGGCGCAACCATTGCAGTTGAATGTCGGCTTTTTCTTCCTCGCTCAGCCCCCAATCTTGGGTTTGCTGACGCAAGCGAGTCGTTAAATCGTACAAGCACAGTGCCGCACTCACCGAAATATTGAAACTTTCGCTAAATCCGACCATCGGAATCCGCATGGCAATATCGGCTTGAGCGATCGCCGCCTCGGACAAACCGGTCAATTCTGCCCCGAAGAGGACGGCGACTTTGCCATCGACGGGAATTCGATTTAAGGTCGTTTCCCGCTCGTGGGGAGTTGTCGCCACCAACTGGTAGCCTCGGGCTTTTAACTGACTCAAACACTGCTGGGTATTGTTCGTTTCCTTCTGGTTATATCGATGCAGCGTCAACCATTGTTCCGATCCTACCGTCACTCCCTTACTCAAATCGAACGGATTGCGATTTTCGACAACGTGTACGTCTTGAACCCCAAATCCGTCGCAACTGCGCAAAACCGCACTGGCATTGTGAGGTTGGTAAATATCTTCGAGAACCACCGTGACTCGACGAGTGCGCTGTTGCAAGACTCGCTGCATTTTAGTCCATCGAGCTTCAGTAATAAATTGTTTCAAATAATCGATCAGTTCTTGTTTTTCTTGCAGTTGCATTCAGTCGAATTGAGTTGAAATTGCTGGTTTTGGAACTTTAATCTAGCACGATACGGACGGCGCGCGCGCGAGGCGAACGTCCTCTCGGTTCGGAAATGCGATCGCCAATTGCATGGCTGGATCGGCAATTGTGGGTTTTAATGGCGATTGGGACGGGACGCGCATCCGGAGGGTCGTACCCCTCGGGCGAACCGATCGGTTAGCTCTCGCGGTCAGTGCTTTTTACGTGACTGACTCCGGATAGCCGTGTCTTCCATCGGTAAGACGATACGCGATCGCAT
>CAYQUF010000079.1:0-1913 GCA_964420595.1 uncultured bacterium | reverse complement strand
GTGACTGACTCCGGATAGCCGTGTCTTCCATCGGTAAGACGATACGCGATCGCATGACTGAATATCCCGCCAGTCACCTCCAATGAGGTTGTCCCGACCCCCAAGGCGATCGCTTTGCACGGTTGGCTTGACGTATTAAATTAAATACACGTTTAGATCGCGCGAGGATCGCGACCCACTGCTTCAACGCTGGCGATCGCGGAGAGCATCTATGTTGAGAGGATTGAGCTGATGGGATACATTATTGCAACCAGCAACATGAAAGGGGGCGTTGGCAAAACCACCCTGACCGTTAATTTAGCCACCTGTTTGGTCAAAAATTATGGCAAGCGCGTTCTAATCGTCGATTTGGATACGCAAATTAGCGCCACCCTTTCGATGATGGCACCGAATGAGTTTGCTCGCCTGCGCAAAGACAAACGGACGCTGCGACAGTTACTCCAACAGGCAATCCGTCCCGAGGTCGAACCCGAACTCAGCGTGCAAGACATCGTTCGCCCCTATGCCGGAAACTATCAAGGCATCGATTTATTGCCTGGAGACATCGATTTGTACGACGATTTTATGGTCTCCGAAATTTTATACGAAAAAGCCTTTCACGCCCCCGAACGGGACTTTGAATCGGTATGGAATCGCTTCGAGCGCATCCTGATCCAAGGCATTTTAGAACCCGTGGTCAACGACTACGATTTCGTGTTCCTCGATTGCGCCCCCGGTTACAACTTGCTCACCCGCAGCAGCTTGATCGCCAGCGACTTCTACATCATTCCCGCCAAACCCGAACCCCTCTCCCTGATTGGCATGCAGCTACTCGAACGTCGGGTGGCGCGATTGGTGGAAGTTCACCAAGCCGAACGCCAACACAAAACCCAACTCTTGGGCGTGGCGTTTACCATGTCTCGCAATCTTCTGGCGGGAAGATATTACAAGCAGGTCATGAAGCGCGTCCACGAAGATTTTAATGCCGCTCAAATTTTTAAAACCGCCATTCCGATGGACGTGAATGTTTCTAAAGCCGTCGATACCTTCAAACCCGTCGTTCTCAGCGATCCGAAATCGTCTGGTGCCAAGGCGTTTGCCGCCCTCGCCGATGAATTTCTGCAAAAGCTGGCAGTGGCAATGGGACGGGAACTCCCAGAAAACAAATTCAATCTAGCCAAGTTAGAATGAAACCATTTCTCAAAGCCATCACGACTATTTAAGGACTTGATTCGATGAATGCTCGACGCTTCCTTCTCTCTCCCTTAAGTGCTTTCGTGCTGGGCGGATTGGTTCTCCCTCAACTCGCCCAAGCTGCTCCCCCTCCCGTCCGCGTCGCCCAACAGCAAGCGGACTGGCAGATGTTTTCCTCCCAAGAGGGTCGCTTCGAGATCCTGATGCCGGGTCAACCGGAAAAAACCACGCAACCGCTCAACACCCGAGACGGTGCCTACGATATTCACATGGTTACCGCCGAGGAACAGGGAAACGGGTACATGGTGATGTATTCGGATTATCTGGATGCGTTGGTCAATCGCGAAACGCCGACGCAAACCCTGCAACAGTGGCAAAGCGGTTTTGTCAATGCCATGCAGGGTCGGGTCACCAACCAGCGCAGTATTAACCTCAATAGCTATCGGGGTCGCGAAATCGAGTACGAAACCAATAACGGATTGGTGGGGAAAGCGCGATTTTTCCTTGTAGACGGACGCTTGTATCAAGTGGTCGTTATGAGCAGCCAGGGTCGTAGCGGCGGTTTTAACCGCAATGCCAATCGGTTTTTGGAATCGTTCGTGCTGAGAAATTAAGGGTTGAATTGTTCTCGAATATTGCCGCAAAATTAATTGCGGTTCGGGGGGAATTAGGGTTTGATAACTTGTTTCGCACTTTCCTATTCCTCTCGATCTTTCTCGCCGCTTGAAGATATGACTTGG
>CAYQUF010000078.1:0-21168 GCA_964420595.1 uncultured bacterium | reverse complement strand
GGTGCCAGACCTTCTTCATTCCTCCCTCTCGCCTCCTTCTCTCTCAGAAGGGGGCTTTAGGGCTTTATAGCAATATTCAACAAAAGATTAAAAAGCTGGTGAAGGGATTCGAACCCATGACCGTCCGCTTACAAGGCGGATGCTCTACCACTGAGCTACACCAGCACTTTTACGCTTAATTGATAATATAACAAACTTTGAGGCGAGTGGCAGGGCGATCGCGCCAACTCAATCGATCTATTCTAGAGATATCAATCTAACTCTATTTCTGGCGACCAACACTCTTATGGGCAATAGTTTCGGGCACTTATTTCGAATTACGACGTTTGGCGAATCTCATGGAGGCGGCGTGGGCGTCGTCGTTGATGGGTGTCCGCCACAACTCGACATCTCAGTTGAAGAAATTCAAGCCGATTTAGACCGCCGAAGACCGGGGCAAAGTAAAATTACAACCCCTCGCAAAGAAACCGATACTTGTGAAATTCTCTCGGGTTTATTTGAAGGGAAAACGTTAGGGACACCCATTACCATTCTCGTCCGCAATAAAGACGCGCGACCGCAAGATTATAGCGAGATGGCACAGAAATATCGCCCGTCTCACGCGGATGCCACCTATGACGCGAAGTACGGTTTGCGGAACTGGCAGGGAGGCGGACGGTCTTCAGCGCGAGAAACGATCGGGCGAGTGGCAGCAGGAGCAATTGCCAAGAAAATTCTCAAACAGGTAGCGGGCGTCGAAATTGTCGGTTACGTTAAGCGAATTAACGACTTAGAAGCAAAGATCGATCCCAATTGCGTGAGTGCGGAGCAGGTTGAAAGCAATATCGTCCGCTGTCCCGATCGCGAGTGTGCCGAACGCATGATCGATCGCATCGAACAAGTGCGGCGAGACGGAGATTCGATCGGTGGCGTGGTCGAATGCGTGGCGCGTAGCGTTCCCAAAGGTCTGGGTTCGCCCGTATTTGATAAGCTCGAAGCCGATCTCGCCAAAGCCGTCATGTCCTTACCGGCGAGTAAGGGATTTGAAATCGGGTCGGGGTTTGCGGGCACCCTGCTAACGGGAAGCGAACACAACGACGAATTTTATATCGACGATCGCGACGAAATTCGAACTCGCACCAATCGGTCGGGAGGCGTCCAGGGTGGAATTTCCAACGGCGAATCGATTCTCTTGCGCGTTGCGTTCAAGCCAACTGCTACAATTCGAAAAGCACAGAACACCGTCACGCGCCAGCGAGAAGAGACGACCTTATCGGCAAAAGGGCGACACGATCCCTGCGTTCTGCCCCGTGCCGTTCCCATGGTTGAGGCGATGGTGGCTTTAGTCCTGTGCGATCATCTCTTACGCCATCAGGGGCAATGCGGGATCCTCTCGCCTGCTGAAATGACAAATTAGCAGTTACGATCCAGGTAGGTTGTCTGGCTCGGCGCGATTCCGATTCAATCCGGATTGTTCCCCGTTCGTCCAGACGATTAGATCGTGTAACGCCGTCCCCGATACTTCTATGGAAACCAGCTCATCTTCCGAATTTGTCGTTCAATTTTGGGGAGTCCGAGGTAGCGTCCCCGCCCCCGGTAAAGATACCGTTCGCTACGGCGGTAACACTTCGTGTATTGAAATGCGCTTGGGGTCTCAACGCCTGATTTTTGATGGCGGAACTGGCTTGCAAGTGCTCGGTCAACACCTCGCCGAGCAAATGCCCTTAGAAGCGTACTTGTTTTTCACCCATTACCATTGGGATCACATTCAAGGCTTTCCATTTTTTACCCCTGCCTTTGTGAAGGGAAATTGCCTCCACATCCACGGGGCAGTTCCCCCTGACGGAATCTCGATGAAAAAGCATTTTATCGATCGCGTGTTACATCCGAACTCTCCCGTTCCCCTAGCGGGAATGCAGGCGGATATAAAATTCTACGAAATCATACCGGGGGATACCCTCGAACTCAACAATATCCAGTTGCGAACCGGGCATCTGAATCATCCCAATAATGCTATGGGCTATCGCGTCACCTGGCAGGGACATTCCGTGTTTTACTGCACGGATACGGAACATTTACCGGATCGCTTGGACGAAAACGTGATGAGTTTAGCCGATAATGCCGATATCTTGATTTACGATGCCATGTACACCGACGAGGAGTACAACAACCCCAAGTCGCCCAAAGTCGGTTGGGGGCATTCGACTTGGCAAGAAGGCGTCAAGATTGCCAAGGCAGCTGGCGTGAAGCAGCTCGTTATTTTTCACCACGAACCGACTCACTCTGATGAAGATCTCGATCGCATCGAGGAACAGGTCCAGGCTGCCTTTCCGAATGCCGTGCTGGCACGCGAAGGAATGGTTCTAGCGGCGAAGTGAGTTCTGGGCTTCAATCCAGTCGGACAAGCGATCGAGGGACAGTTGTGCCGCCCGAGATACTTGCGGGTGCGCGTCTTTGGCTAAGTATCTGAGGGCGGAGACGCTTTTATCGCTGGGCATATTGCCCAAGGCATCAGCCAGACGCATTCGAACCAGCCAATCGTCGGATTGAACGAAACTCGCCACGCGATCGACGGCTTCTGTCGCTTCAATTTCGCCTAACGCCGCGATCGCCGCTTGTTGCATGACGATTTGGTCGCTATCGAGCGCTCGAATTAAGACGTCCCGCGCCTGCGGATTCTTTAAGTTCCCCAAGGACACGGCAACGCTAAAGCGTACCAACCAGTCGGTATCTTCGTAAAAGACGCGCACGAGGGCTTCAAAGGCGCGCGGGTCTTCTAAGTACCCCAACGCTCCAGCAGCGGCGGCGCGAATGCCGTAGTCGGGGTCGGTTTCCATCAATCGCACTAAAATCGGAAAGCACTCCTCCGTCGGTTTGACGCCGAGGGCGAAGACTGCCATCGATCGCACCTGGAGGTTGTCGTCGTCGAGAACTTTCTTAATAAGCGGGACGGCTCGGTCGGGCGAAACGTGACGCAGATGCGCCAGCGCTACCATGCGATCGGCGGAATTGTCGCTTTCAAGCTGGTTGGAGAGCTGTTCGAGGCTGAGGGATTGCATAGGAAAATGGCGTTTTTTACAAAAGTTTACACTTGCTCTCATTATAAGCAACCCTTCAGAGATTTGGGGCGAACCGAACGTTACGGTGTCCCGATCCTCGACCGTCAGGAGCGCTAGCGCAGCCGTTCCAGAGGTTCTTTCCCCTAACGCTGGGGCACCGCAGCCGCAGTTCCGACGGGCGACATAGGCGGTTTCTACCGGTGCTGAGACTGTTTCCTATGAAATCCGGTTGCAGACGTTCTATTTCATGGGAAGGTGGACATTGCTAGTTTGCAGTGGATCGGCACAATTTCAACTCGATCGGCAGTTCCCACCCGACCAATGGGGTTCAAGGGAGTGCCAAGTGATTAGCCGGATTCCATATCCCCCTATTTCCTATCCGAGTCGGCGATCGCTCGGGTTGGACGTCAGCGTTTCGGGGCGATCGTTAAATCCGAGCCAGGGTTACAAATTGCGGCTGATCTTGATATTTTCCTTGTCTGGATTCATAGCTAATGCTACAAGGCTCGCCTTCTAAAAAGATTAATTGAACGACGCCTTCATTCGCATAAATTCGACAATCCGCGCTGGAAGAATTGGAGAATTCTAAGGTTAAATGACCGCGCCATGCTGCTTCGGCAGGCGTAAGATTTGCTATTATTCCACAACGCGCATACGTGCTTTTTCCAATACAAATAACCGTAATATTGTCCGGTATTTCCAATCGCTCTAAAGCAACCCCCAAGCCGTAAGAATGAGCGGGCAAAATAAAATAACTGCCATTATCATCCGTATGGAGTTGCGTCGGTTCTAAATTTTCAGGATTGAAATTTTTCGGATCGACAACCGTACCGGGAATATGTCTGAAAATCCGAAACTCCACCGGCGAGAGCCGGATATCGTATCCAAAACTACTTAACCCGTACGAAATCACCGGCACGTCATCGATCCGACGAATTTGTTGCGGTTCAAAGGGCGAAATCATGCCCTGCTGAGCCATTTGCGAGATCCAAATATCGTTCTTAATCACCGCTGTTCAGGTTATCCTCGCTGTCTTTCAAACCAACCTTCTAGGATAACCCGACAGAGCCGCGATCGTTCAAGGTCGGCGAGTACGACGAATTTCCGTGATGCGATCGGCAAGGTTTAAAATCGATTCGGGCATTTGCGGTCCGGTCACGATCAAATCCACGTGGCGGGGTCGTCGGTCTAAGAAATCCAACACTTTGGCTTCCTCAACTGCGCCAAAATTCATCGCCAAACTCAACTCGTCCAAAACCACCAGGGAATATTTTCCCTCAAATACGGCATTACAAGTCGAATCCCACAAGTCCAAAATGGCTTGGGTTTCAGATTCTTCCAGCGGGGGTTGGTCGATATTTCGAGACAGTTCGCATCGAATCCAATCGAGGTTTTGTCCCAGTCGCAGCGGGTGGCGGTAACTTTGAGCGATTCCGCCTTTGAGAAATTGCACCACGAGGACGGGGGTTCCCTGACCGGCGATTCTCAATGCTTGTGCCATCACGTCGGTTAAAAAATTGCGCTGTTGGCTGGTGAAGACCTGCACGAGTCCTTCAACGGTGTAGGGAAGCGGACAAGCAGAGTTTTGGACGGGGGTTTCGAGTTGTGCAACCATAGAGCGACGTTGAATAATGAGGTGAATGGATCTAGAGTCGATCGACTCCCATTGAAGCAGCCGCGTCTGAGAGACGGGCGCGTACCGTTAACGATAACGATTGGTAGTGTATCGCACTCGGTTCGATGTGGGTCGAGTACTGGGGAGAAGATCGCGCGGGGTATAAGATAGGATGGATTGTTCGCCGAGCGATGTGCTGATGTCCGAAGCGGAGTAGGGAATAGGAGCAAATTGTGAGATTGGTTATTCTGGGAGGTCCCGGAGCTGGAAAAGGAACGCAGGCTCAAATGCTGTGCGATCGCCTCGATATCCCGTGTATTGCCATGGGAGAAATTTTGCGCGAGGAAATCGCGATCGGAACCGATCTCGGTCGCCAAGCGAAACCTTACGTGGAGAAGGGAGAATTAGTCCCCGACCCGCTGACGATCGAATTTATCCGCAAGCGGCTGCTCAAACCCGATGCAATTGAAGGATGGTTGCTCGATGGCTATCCCCGCACGGCGTTTCAGGCGGAGGAGCTGGATTTCTTGCTCGAAGACCTGCAACAGCATCTCAACTGGGCAATTTGGCTCGACGTCCCCGAAGCTGTTTTAATGGAACGGTCTTTAGCGCGATCGCGAGCCGACGATCGCCCGGACATTATCGAGCGTCGCCTCCAAAGTTTCTACGATCGCACGATTCCTATTATGGAATATTACGAACCTCAAGGTCGCTTGTTAAAAGTTAACGGAAACCAATCCTCAGAACAGGTGCTACAAGAAATTTTGAGTGTGCTGAAATCTTAACTTTGTCGTACTCTTTCTTTAATGATTATGTCTTGGCAACGTCCCGACAGTCGCCCGTCCGATCGCATCCGTCCGGTTAGTTTCGAGCCAAATTTTACCCGCTTCGCCACCAGTTCGGTGCTCACCCGCTGCGGCGAAACGGTGGTTTTGTGTACCGTCACGGTGCAACCCGGCGTCCCCCGGTTTTTAGAAGATTCGGGTCAGGGATGGCTGACGGCGGAATATCGAATGCTACCGGGAGCCACTCCCCAACGCCAGCGACGGGAATTTTTGAAGCTGTCGGGTCGCACGCAAGAAATTCAACGCTTGATCGGTCGCAGTTTGCGATCGGCGGTTGACTTAAATGCATTGGGAGAAAACACCGTGATGGTGGACGCCGACGTGTTGCAAGCCGATGCCGGAACCCGCACCACGTCGATTACGGGAGGATTTGTTGCCCTCGCCGAAGCCATGGATAAATTAGTACAAGCGGGAGACATCGAGCGATCGCCGATTCGCCACCCCGTCGCCGCCATTTCGGTGGGTCTGTTGGAAGGGGAACCGTTTGTAGATCTAAGCTACGAGGAAGACGTGGCAGCTGAGGTCGATTTTAACGTGGTTATGACCGGCGATCTGAATTTAATTGAAGTTCAAGGAACGGCAGAAGAAGGCAATTTCAGCCGACACCAACTCAACCAAATTATGGATTGTGCCGAAACAGGAATTAAGGATTTAGTCGCGGCACAGCGTCAAGCGTTGGCACAAAATAATATTAAGATTTAATGACCATCTCCCCATCCCCCTACAGAGAACACCTATGGCTGGCAAACGCTTAATCATCGAAATGGGAATGGGAATCGACCAACACGGTCAAGATCCCACCGTCGCCGCCGCAAGAGCCGTTCGGAATGCGATCGCCTCGAATGCCTTACCGGGAGTCTGGGAAGTGGCGGGGTTGAACCATCCCGACGAAATGATAGTCGAGGTCAAAATTGCCGTTCCCCATCCCGACCGGGTACGAGAGTCCGAGGTGTTGGACGTATTGCCATTCGGTCGCAAAACCCTCACCCTCGAATCTGGTGGAATGACCGTCGAAGGTCGTGCCATTCCCGAACTCGGCGATAAAAATGACGATATGTTGATTGCGGTCGCAGCGGTCACGGTATCGGTTGAGGAGTGAAAGGACAATTCGTTGGCGCGATCGCTCGCTAGAATTTATTGCTACAGTAAGCAAAATGTCGCCATTTCCAGCTCAAGGAGAGTCCTGTTGAAGCCAGCGTTCGGTCGCCGTCAGTTACTCGGTCTCAGTCTCGCCGCCATGTTGCTCGGCGGTTGCAATCCCGCCAACCAAACCCCATCGCCGCAAGCTGACGATCCCGACGTGCTGCGATTGCTCTACTGGCAAGCACCGACGATTCTCAATCCCCACCTCTCCACGGGATTCAAGGATTCCGAAGCCAGCCGCATCACCCTCGAACCCCTAGCGTCCTACGACAACAATGGCAACCTCGTTCCCTTCCTCGCTGCCGAAATTCCCACCCGCGATAACGGTGGCGTGGCGGCGGATGGCAAATCCGTCACCTGGACGCTGAAACAGGGGATTAAATGGTCGGATGGAACCCCGTTTACGGCGGCGGATGTGGTGTTTACCTACAAATTTATTTCCAATCCGAAAGTCGGTTCGACCAATGCTGGCGTTTACGAGCCAATTGAGAGCGTCGAAGCCATCGACGACTACACGGTTCGGGTTAATTTTAAAGAAGTCAATCCCGCCTGGTCGCTGCCATTTGTCGGGTCGGAAGGGTTGATTTTACCGCGTCATTTGTTTCAAGATTATCAGGGGACACAAGCGCGATCGGCACCGGCGAATTTAAAAGCAGTGGGAACGGGACCGTACCGCGTGGTGGAATTCAAACCCGGCGATACGATTACTTACGAACCCAATCCCCATTTTCGCGATCGCCAGGCACAAAATTTCGAGCGAATTATTCTCAAAGGCGGCGGCGATTCTACTTCGGCAGCCAGAGCGGTGTTGCAAACGGGAGACGCGGATTACGCCTACAACGTGCAAACCGAACCCCAAGTTTTAAAACAATTACAGCAGGGAAATCGGGGCAAGCTTTTAACCAGTTTCGGACCGTTGGGAGAGCGAATTCAATTCAATCTCACCGATCCCAATCGCGCCACGGAAGACGGGGAGCGATCCAGTTTGAAATATCCCCATCCTTTTTTTAGCGACAAGCGAGTCCGCCGCGCGTTTAATTTAGCCATTGACCGAGAGGCGATCGCGACGCAATTGTACGGGGTGACGGGAAAGGCAACGACTAACTTTTTGCTCTCGCCGGATAAGTACGTATCCGACAATACCAGTTACGAATTTAATTTAGACAAAGCTGCCAAACTTTTAGACGAAGCAGGATGGACGGACAGCAATAATAATGGCATTCGGGATAAAGATGGCGTCGAAATGAGCGTTTTATTTCAAACGTCGGTCAACCCAGTTCGCCAAAAGACTCAGGAAATTATCAAACAGGCACTCACGTCGATTGGCGTGGACGTCGAACTCAAGAGTATCGACGCCAGTATCTATTTTTCCGGCGATCCCTCCAATACGGATACCGTCCAACATTTTTACGCCGATTTGCAAATGTTTACGACGGGTAATTCCAGTCCCGAACCCGACGTTTATATGAAAACCTATACGTGCGGCGAAATTGCCCAGAAAGAAAATAGCTGGGCGGGACAGAATTTTTCGCGCTATTGCAGCGAGGAATACGACCGACTTTGGCAGCAGGCACAACAAGAACTGGATCCGCAAAAACGCCAGCAGCTATTCATTCAAATGAACGATCGGTTGGTGAAAGCAGATACGGTGGTCATGCCAATCGTTCATCGCGCCGATGTGATTGCTATTTCTAACAATCTAGAAGGGGTAGAACTGACGCCTTGGGATCGCAATACCTGGAATATTATGGAATGGGATAAGCAATAAACCATGACAGATCGAAACCGCAAATCTGGGGATATTCGCGAGCGATCGTTTCAGTATGCAATTCGCGCGATCGCGTTGTATCGATTTTTGCGCAAAACGCAAGATGACGTGGGCATTACAATTGGCAAACAATACCTACAAGCAGCGATGGCAATTGGGGCAGATGTTGAGGACGCACATTCGACAAATCGGCGAGCCGATACCCTGCAAAAATACGTAAACGCACGACAATCGGCACGTCAAAGTTTGTATTGGTTGAAATTATTAGCAGCCAGCGAAATCGTACCGCCGCAGCGATTGAATTCACTGGTTCAAGAAACGGAAGGATTGATTTCGATCTTCTCAACCGTTTTGAAGCGCATGAAGTTACAAAACCGATCGGTGCAAAACTGAAATCACTCGCTTTTCTATGAGTCGATATTTATTCAAGCGCTTATTAATTTCAATTCCTACTTTAATCGCCATCAGTGTTGTCGTTTTTACCCTCTTAGCGATCGCGCCGGGAGATCCGATGGGAGAATTTGCCAGCAATCCCGCCATTACGCCGGAAGTGCGAGAAAATATTCGCGAATCTCTCGGACTCGACCAGCCAATTTATATTCGCTATTTTAAATGGGTCGCTGCCTTTGTTCGCGGCGATATGGGATATTCATTTACCAGTCGCGCGCCAGTCAGCGATCTAATTTTACAGCGATTGCCAACAACGCTGTGGGTGGTCGGACTCGCCTACGTTCTCGCTGTCGGAATTGCCTTTCCGTTAGGTATCATTTCTGCCGTCAAACGCCATTCGATCTTCGACCAAATTGCCACGACATTCGCATTCTTTTGGTTTTCGTTACCCACCTTTTTTACAGGGTTGCTATTTATTATTATTTTCAGCGTCCAACTCGATTGGCTGCCATTTATCTACAATTCCACCTTACAAGTGACCGATTGGAGCAGTTTCGTAGCGCAAGTGAAGCAGTCGATTATGCCGATTTGCGTGTTGGGACTGTACCAAGCGGCGATGTTAATGCGGTTTATCCGCTCCTCCGTTCTCGACCAACTCCATCAAGATTACGTCCGCACCGCCTACGCCAAGGGATTGTCCCAATCGGGAACCATTGCGCGTCACGTTCTGCGAAATGCGATGATTCCGGTGGTGACGCTGGTGGCGTTGGACGTTCCCGCCGTGTTTACGGGATCGCTGGTAACCGAACAGGTGTTTGGCGTTCCGGGAATTGGTGCGTTGCTGGTCGAGTCGATTTATCGCGGCGATACGCCAGTGGTGATGTCCATCGCGTTTATCTACGCCATCCTGATTGTCGCGTTTAACTTAATCGCCGATTTACTCTACGGTTGGCTGGATCCGCGAGTGCAGTATCAATGACGGTGCGATCGCGATCGCAATGGTGTTGTGCGCTAGATCGCTCCCAATGCTACCGTAGAATCACATAGAATTTCCCGCGCGATCGCCCCGATATCCGTAGAACTGCGGAGAATAGAAGTATAGAGTTCGATGGCAAGGCGATGGCTCCTCAAGTTCAACTTCTCCCCGGTGCCGTTTCTGAAATCTTTGCTTCCGTGACTGATACTGGCGTTCTCACCCTCGCAGACCGTTACGGACTGATGGCGGCGGCGTTAGACGAATCGCTCGATCGCGAAGAACGATATGCAGTCGATCGCCTGCTGCGGTCGATTCTCAAAGGACGCATCCGCACGGTCAATTGTCTCTCGACGATTTTGTAAGTCGCTCGCCACAAACCTCAACCGCCATCGAACTCAGGCGCGATATCGCGTCTTTTTTTAGATCCCGTATGTTGACTAAAAAGTCAATATACGCTACAGTAACGAATAACGCCTTCACTCACTCTTACCGGACGGACTCATGCAACTGACTAAAATCGACCTCAGCGCGATCGTGGCGATCGGTCACGAAGACGATTACTTGGCACTGCTGCTCGATCGCGGCGATGCTATGGAATATATTGAGATTCCCGCACCAGATGCAGCATTTCGCGGTTTGCAAGCCGTAGCAACCCTGGCAGAAGTTGGCGTTCCCGAATTTCCCGAATGCTTGGATTCAATTACTGCGAATTACTTACTCGAAGCCGATAATGAGGCGTGAGCATTTTCCGTCGCCTTTTAAATCAGTGCCTCCCGCAATCCTTCAACTAACTGACGAATATGCTCGCGCTCGTGAGTTGCCATTACCGTCAGGCGAATTCGGCTGGTGGGAACCGTAGGCGGTCGGACGGTTGCGGCAAAAATGCCAGCCTCTTGCAACCGCCGTCCCACCTCCAACGCGCGAGTGGCACTGTCGAGCTGCACGCAAACGATGGGAGAATCGGACGGAAGCAATTTCGCATTAGAATCCGAGAGAACCGATTGCAGCGATCGCCTCAAGTTTGCCACATTGTCCCACAGGCGATCGCGTCTTTGGGGTTCCCGGCGCACGATTTCGATCGCCGCTAGAGCCGCCGCCGTGTCTGCGGGAGACAGTCCGGTGGTATAAATCCAACTGGGAGCGCGATTGCGCAGAAAATTCACAAGCATCGCCGATCCCGCCACGTAACCGCCCAAACTGCCCAATGCCTTACTCAACGTTCCCATTTGAATCAGGGGACGATGGCGACAGCCAAAATGTTCGACGCAGCCGGAACCGGTTTCCCCCAATACCCCGGTGGCGTGCGCTTCGTCCACCATGACCATGCACTCGAACTCGTCGGCGACATCCAACCATTGCGGCAGAGGACACAAATCGCCGTCCATGCTAAAGACGCTATCGGTGAGAATGAGACAGCGTCGGTAACTACTTCTCCAATCTTCTAATTGTGCTTGTAAGTCTTCAATATTGCAATGGTCGTAATCGAGAACCGTGGCACCGCTAAGAGTTGCGCCATTTCTAAGACTAGAGTGATTGTAGCGATCGCCCAAGATTAAATCTCGCTGTCCTACCAATGCCGCGATCGCGCCGATATTCGCCAAATAGCCGGAACTGAAGACAAGGGCATCCTCGGTTTGCTTCAACTGGGCGATCGCGCGTTCGAGTTGGCGGTGCAACGGTCGATGACCGCTGAGCAAGCGAGATCCGGTGCTTCCGGTGCCGTATTCCCCCGTGGCGCTGACAGCGGCGTCGATGAGGCGAGGATCCCCTGCCAAGCCAAGGTAATCGTTACTGGCAAAATTAATCAGCGATCGCCCTTCGACCGAAACGATTGCGCCGGGAAGTCCGGTAATGTCGCGGGTGGTGCGGTGCCAATGGGCTTTGTGAATCGTGGCTAGCGATTTTTCAATCCAAGCGTAAGCGTCACTCATCTTGCAATTCAGATTCGCAAATATTTAATCTTTCCAACAACCGAACGAGGGTATCCCGTGCCGTTCCCTCACCCGTCCCGTAACACGATCGCCGCCGCCATCCAATGACAGGTAAATGTCCGACGCTCCCGTAAGGATTAAATGAGAGATCGGAATAATACAGCCATTTTCCTTCAGAACGCCAACCCACGCGATCGCAAAAGTCAGTATAATTCTGTCCGACCTCCGCCCAAACCGATCGCTGCACGTGCAAGCCAAAGCGCCCTTCGCTGTAAGCGTCCCACAACCAGGCGATCGCCTGCAAATCCGTACATGGAAAGCGATCGATATCCTCCCCGCGCAGCCACCCCTCCGCCTCGCGATCGCTCCCTTGCAGCATCAACCACCAGGTCATCTCGTCCGCTTGCTGCCATTCTCCCGCCGCTAGCAGCTCCTGTAACGGCACGTAATCGATACCGACCTCCGAATCCAACCCCGACTCGTCCCCTGGCTCTAATCGCCCTGTTTCGAGGCGATCGCCCATCCACTCAACCCAGGCAAATAACTGCTCCCGTTCCGTCCTAGCCGCTTGCAATTCTGAGTTAATCTCATCTAAGCGAGATTCAATCGTCGAGTCAGAACGATCTGCATTTTCCCACCACTGCCACATCTGGCGCGCCCAATTGATGCGATCGCTCTCTAGCGTTTCCCATCCCGATTGCGACCAATCCGGTGGTGTCAGCGCCCACCCGCAAACCGGGCAATACTGCCGATTGTCTTCTAGATTGTCATCGCTTGCACTATCCTCATTTAAAGGAGAATTGCAAACCGGACACTCGTGCATATTATCAAAAAAACGTAGGGGCTTGGTCTCCAAGCCCTTACCATGACCCGACAATCAAAGAAACGCTAAAGCATTTGCTACAAACGTTTAAAACTCGTCATCTTCGTAGGTCTGTACCGCATTCGGATCGCTATCGCGCTTCGAGCCGAGTAAATACAGGCGATCCACGCGAATCACCGGTTTCGAGCGATCTGCGCCCGTATTGCGATCCTGCCAGCGATCGAACTTCAACGATCCCTTAATGCCAATCAAACTGCCCTTGCGCACGTAGTTCGCTGCAATTTCCGCAGTTTTGCCCCAAAGTTCCAACGGAAACCAATCGGGTTTGTCGTCGTTGCGAGTGCGACGATCCACCGCCATCACCAAATTACACACCACCGATCCCGACTCAAAATATTTCACGTCCGGATCGACACCAGCGCGACCGACCAAATTGACCACATTCAAACTCATACAACCTCCAGAGCATTGCAAACCCCGCATCTTAGCTCGATTGACGGGGACTGACACTCGTCTGCCAGCAAGATTCGATCTTACAATTATGACTCACGATATCGAATTGTTGCATTCCCTAGAACCGGGGGAGCCGAAGCGATCGCCCGTCGAAATCCCGATGTACCGTTTCTTCCCGATTTCCTCAAACTGCCGCCGTACTCAATAGTCGAAGCGCATTCCGAGAGACAATGAGAAGATTCGGGGCACGTGACTGGACGCGGGGTAGAAAACGTAATAGAATCCCCCTCGGTTACATTTGCAACCTATTATAGTCCAATACAGCAGCATTTCATTTGGGGGCGTAGAATCGCGTGGGTTTGCTCAGTCGCTTTTCGTTATCCAGGGACATGGGGATCGACCTCGGGACCGCTAACACCCTGGTCTACGTATCCGGAAAAGGCATCGTCCTGCAAGAGCCTTCGGTCGTTGCCATCGACCAAGACAACAAACTACCCCTAGCTGTGGGTGAAGACGCCAAGAAAATGCTCGGTCGGACGCCCGGTAACGTGGTCGCTCTCCGTCCGTTGCGCGATGGGGTCATCGCCGACTTCGATACCGCCGAACTCATGCTCAAGCATTTTATCCGGCAGGTTCACGAAGGCAGAACCTTAGTGTCGCCGCGAATTGTCATCGGCATTCCCAGCGGTGTCACGGGGGTCGAGCGTCGTGCCGTTATGGACGCCGCCATTCAAGCCGGTGCCCGCGACGTACGGCTGATCGACGAACCCGTCGCAGCTGCCATTGGTGCGGGATTGCCCGTCGCCGAGCCAACCGGAAACATGATCATCGACATCGGCGGCGGAACCACAGAAGTCGCCGTCCTCAGCTTGCAAGGCATCGTTCTCAGCGAATCGGTGCGCGTTGCCGGTGACGAACTCAGCGAAGCGATCACCCAATACATGAAGAAGGTTCACAACCTCGTGATTGGGGAACGCACCGCCGAAGAAATTAAAATTCAAGTCGGCTCGGCGTACCCGACCCACGACGACGAAGATACGATGGAAGTACGCGGGTTGCACCTCCTATCGGGACTCCCGCGAACCGTAACCATCAAAGGACCGGAAATTCGCGAAAGTATGTCCGAACCCCTTTCGGTCATCGTCGAAGCCGTCAAACGCACCCTGGAACGGACGCCGCCCGAACTTGCCGCCGATATTATCGACCGAGGCATCATGCTAGCTGGGGGTGGAGCATTGCTGAAAGGACTCGATACCCTGATCTCTCACGAAACCGGAATCGTCACTCACGTTGCCGCCGATCCCCTCAGTTGCGTCGTTCTCGGTACGGGTCGCGTGCTAGAGAACTTCAAGCAGCTCGAGCGGGTGTTCAGCGGTCAGTCTCGTAGCAGCATCTAATCGTCAATTTTCCTAATGTATACACTGCGTCGCTGGTGGGAACGATACGGATCTCAACTCGTACTGGTCGGTTTGGCGTTAGGGATCGCTTGGTCGATCCGCCAGACCGATGGCGCGATCGTGTTTGAAACCTATCGCAAGCTGGCTCGTCCCTTTCAAGGCGAACCGACTCGACAAGAACAATTGATCGACGCTCGGGTGCTCGAACTGCAGCAGCGAATTGTCGAGCTGAAAAGCCAGAACCAAAAACTGAAAAACTTGCTCGGACAGGTTTCTCCCGAAGACCGCGCTCAGGGGACAGTCGCTCCCATTGTCGGACGCAGTGCCGACCAGTGGTGGCAGCAAGTAACGCTGGGACGCGGAAGCAGCGATGGTTTGGAAACTGACAATATCGTGACCGGATCGGGAGGATTGGTCGGTCGGGTGACGAGCGTGACGGAGAATACCAGCCGAGTGTTGCTGATTAGCGATCCGACCAGTCGGGTCGGCGTCACCGTCAGCCGCAGTCGGTTTATGGGGTTTATGCGCGGTCAGGGATCCGAACTCGCCGTGATGGAGTTTTTCGATAAAGTGCCAGACGTGCGCCCCGGCGATGCGATCGCCACTTCTTCGTTTAGTCGGCTGTTTCCGCCGGGGGTTCCCGTGGGGAAAGTGAAATCGGTCGATCTCAATAAAAGTCCGGCTCCCGAAGCCATTATCGAACTCTCCGCTCCCATTAGCGCCCTGGAGTGGGTGATGGTGTACCCGAGCGATCAAGTTCCCAATCTCTTACCGTCAAAATCGAAATCGAAGCCAGATAATGGGTCCAAGCAGAAGCAGAAAACGTAAGCGTTGGCGATCGCTCATCCGATGGCCGTCGTGGATGGGTCAGAGTATTAATGGCATTATCACGATCGCTTCGGTGTTCCTGTGCTTGCTCGTGTTGCCCACGCGGATTCCGGGGATGGAATTGCTGGGGATCGGTCCGAATTGGTTGTTGATTTGGGTCGTGGCGTGGAGTGTCAAGCGATCCATCTGGCAAGGGGCGATCGCCGGTTTGGCGTTAGGCTGGATCCAAGATGGCATGAGCGCCCCCGATCCCTCCCACGCTCTAAGTTTGGCGATCGTGGGCATCTTAACCGCCCTATTACAAAAACACCGCTACATTCAAGAAGACTTTATTTCGGTGGCGCTGATCGTGTTTGGCATGGCAATGGTCGCCGAAACCGTCACGGCGGTTCAATTTAGCTTTCACAACCTTCCCAATACCTCCCAACCCACCTTCGAGTCCTTGGGCGATATTTGGACGTACCACCAAGGCATTGCCCTATCCTCGGCAATTTTGAGCAGTTTGTGGGCACCGATTGTCTATTTTCCGCTCAATCGTTGGTGGGAGCGCATGAGCTTGCACGAACAACCATAATAGAGACGAGAGGCAGACTGGGTGCTGCCATCTCGCCCGCCGATTTTTCCCACAAGAGTTGCCGATGCTGAAATACGCCTATTTTCCCGGTTGCGTCGCCCAAGGTGCCTGTCGCGAACTGTACGATTCGACCGCTCTCTTAGCCGAAGTCCTCGGAATCGAGCTAATCGAGTTGAAAAAGGCATCGTGTTGCGGTTCCGGGACATTTAAAGAAGATTCCCGCCTGCTCGAAGATACAGTCAACGCCCGTAACATCGCCCTCGCCGAAGCCGAAAATTTGCCCCTGCTGACCCATTGCAGCACCTGTCAGGGGGTCATCGGTCACGTAGACGAACGGTTGAAGGAGTTTCAAGACAGCGACCCGGCGTATGTCGAGCAAATTAACGGATTGCTGCACCAAGAAGGTTGTTCGCCCTATCGAGGGACGAGCGAAGTCAAACATTTGCTGTGGGCGTTGGTCGCCGATTATGGGTTAGACGCCATTGGCGATCGCCTTCAGCGCCAGCTCTCCAATCTCAACTGCGCCGCCTTCTACGGCTGCTATCTCCTCCGCGCCCAAACCCATCTCCCCTACGACGATCCTCACCAACCCGAATCGATGGAAAACGTGTTCCGCACCCTGGGCGCGACGCCCGTGTACTATCGCGGACGCACTCAATGCTGCGGCTGGCCCCTCGCCAGTTACGCCACGGAGCAATCGTTTCAAATGGCAGGCAAACACCTGCAAGATGCCATTGACAACGGGGCAGATTGTATGGTAACCCCTTGTCCGTTGTGCCATCTCAATTTAGATTCCCGCCAGCCGGAAGTGGAGAAATTGCTAGATCGCCCGCTAGGACTGCCCGTGCTGCACTTACCGCAACTGATCGCCTTGGCGCTGGGAATCGAACCGAAACGGTTGGGACTGGATCGCCACGTAGTCTCCACGCAACCCGTCCTCGAAAAACTGGGGGTTACGGCGTAATTCATTTCAGTTTTTAAAGTTTTTCTGCTTTTTGTTAGTGCAGTTGTATTGACTGCGATAAACTAACCCTTAATTCTACGAGTGGGTAGGATGCTTGCCGTTTGGCTCGAATCTGCCCGCACTCCGAATCAATTGTTGTGTTGGGAATTCGTTGGGAGTTCTTATTCCATGTCTCATTCCGTTAAAATCTACGACAACTGCATTGGCTGCACTCAGTGCGTCCGTGCTTGCCCTCTAGACGTTCTAGAGATGGTGCCTTGGGACGGATGTAAAGCCAACCAAATCGCCTCGTCTCCACGCACCGAAGATTGCATCGGTTGCTTCCGTTGCGAGACGGCGTGTCCGACGGACTTCTTGAGCATCCGCGTTTATCTCGGCGCGGAAACGACTCGCAGTATGGGTCTAGCCTACTAGCGCCCAACGCAAACGTATTCGATTCGAGCTGAAATCAAGATTTTCAAGGGGAGTGGGTATCTCCCCTTTTTTCGATCGTGCCTGGAGACGGAGGAATTCCCTTCTCAAGTTCCTTGCCTGGAAAATCCGGGAACACTATAGACGATGGTGAAATCGGGTAAGGAACCTGAATCCATGTGGCAGCGGATCGAAAATCTCCTCCACAGCGTTAGCACTTACGCCGATCTCAGTCCGGATTTAGCAATCAGGCAGCAGGTCAATCAAGTGTTGCGCGATCGCCCGGCGCTATCCCTCGATCGCTGGTACGAACGATTTTGGCAACCACTGGGGATTACGAAAGCGGTGGTTGCGTTTGTATACTCGCAGCTCGAATGTTATTCCGGGTTGGAGGTGGCGCGGTGGCATCCAAGCGATCGCTTGAATGAAGATTTAAAACTAACGCTAGTGTGTTGGTACGACTGGGATTTAAGCTTGTACGACGATATTCTCGATCGCTTCGGGGTCGATTTAAGCGAGTACTTCGATCCTTATGAGTGTACGACCGTAGGGGATTTCGTGGTTCTGCTCGATCGCCAGTTAGCAACCGAAGATCTGCGGCTGCACGTTTGCAATTCCGATATTTTACGATATCCTCGATCTTAGACAGTAATTGAATATTATTTTCAACAGATCGACCCGCAACGATCTGGCTCGTGCGGGGCAGGGATCGGAGCGATCGCGTTTGGATATTCTCTAAGTATTTAGTCTTAGTCCAACGGGTTCAGTTATCCCGATTTGCGATCGAAGGATAGCCTGCTGGCAATTTGTTGCGAATTATTTTCAAACTGTTAACTTGAGTTAAAAATAATTTGCATCTGTTCGTAAATCGCCACATTAAGAGCTATTGTGGCGTATTAATGAGAAAGAATTTCAACTTTGAGGTCACCGATGGGTAAATCCAAACACGTCATTCCATTCGAACTAGAAGGACAACTGCTCGCCTTCGACTGCAAAAACAGCGGTAAAATCAAGGGCGCGCAATTGCATACTTCCGAGGGCAACTACAGCCTCAAATTCGCGAAAGACCTGCGTTCTGAGGCGAGATCCCTGGTGACGCCCGGAGATTGGGTGCGCGTGCGCGGAAAGCAGAAGATCGACCTCAAGAGTGGCGAATGCAAGTACAAAATCAAGCAACTGCAACCGATCGCCTCGGGAGACGGTTCTAGAATCATCGTCGATAAGCCGCAACCCGCACCCGCATCCGCCCAACCCGCCAAGCCAGACGGCAAGATTTTAGTCTGTCAAAAATCGAGTTGCTGCAAAAAAGGCGGTAAAGCCGTACGAGAAGCGATCGAGAGCGAAATCGACCAGCGAGGGTTGAGCGATCGCGTCGAGATTAAAAAGACCGGATGCTTGAAAGGGTGCAAAGCCGGTCCCAACGTCGTAGTGATGCCTGCCAAAGACCGCTACAGGCGCATCCAACCCGAAGAAGTCCCTTGCATTTTCGACAAGCATTTCGTTCCCGTCGAAGCGTGAGGCGAGCGATCGCGTCGAGTCTAACTCTCGATTATAAAGAATAACCGGGTTTCACGGCGAAACCCGGTCAAATGTCGTATCGGGTTGAGATCGATTAAGACCCTTTACCCAACACTTGATCGGTTAAGGATTGAACCTGTCCCGAGAGTTCTTGACGGGTCGAAGCACGGAGCATGTACCGGATAACAAACCAGATCGAATATCCCAGACCGACCAGTTCTAATAACGGTGCAATCAGAGGAATATCGTTCACCGCATCGAGAACGGCAAGCAAAATATCGAGCGCAATCAGCGCCAGGACGAGCAGAGCGACATTGGTAATCGGTCGCCGGTACTCGCCGAAAAATTGTCCGACATAATCGAATAGTCCAGACAAGACCGACAGCACTTGGTCTTTAACTTGCTGCCAATTCTCCGACTGTTCTTCCGACGGCGGAACTTTCGCGATCGCGCCGCCTTCTTCGTTATTGACGTTGACGTTTTGAGTCTCTGGGGACGTAGTGGCTTCGTTCTGTTGTGTTTCGGGATTCATAAGCTTACGGTTTGAACGACAACATGAGATAAGACGTGCTGGAAGGTTTGCTTGCCAGCATTAAAACACTATCAGCTCTTTAGAACTGTTTTATTATTTTTTATCCGAAGGGCGATCTTGGGAATAGGGGGAGCGGGGGAACAAGATACCGAAAATGTAGGGGGTTGGTCTCCAAACCCTTCCCACTCAATCTTCTCTCCTCATCTCCCATCCTAATCCCCGATGCTCCAATCGATCGCCCCCTCTCCTACACTGGATCGGTACCCCGTCCGAATTGCTGCCGATATGGTTACCATTCAACCGCTCCCCGCGCGAGTCGTCCACCTGATCGCTGCTGGCGAAGTTATCGACTCCTTAGCAGCCGTGGTGAGAGAATTGGTCGAAAATGCCCTGGATGCGGGCGCAACGCGCATCGTCGTCACTCTATCGCCCGATCGCTGGCAAGTTCGCGTGGCGGATAACGGCAGCGGCATGAGTTTGGCAGATTTGCGCCGCGCCGCCAACCCTCACAGTACCAGTAAAATTCGCGATCGAGCCGATCTCAGTCGGATTATGACCCTGGGATTTCGCGGCGAAGCACTGCACAGTTTGGCGCAATTGGCAAATCTCGAAATTAGCAGCCGCACCCGCGAGTCGGGGGAAGGGTGGCAAGTCCGCTATACGCCGAAAGGAGATGCCGACCGCGTCGAAACCGCCGCCATTGCCCCCGGTACGGTCGTCACGGTTGCCGATTTATTCGGACGCTGGCTGGCACGGCGACAGGGATTGCCCTCGATGGCGCAGCAGTTGCGCGCCGTGCAGTTGGTCATTCAACACATGGCGTTATGCCATCCCCGCGTGACTTGGGTGGTGCAGCAAAAAAATCGCCGTTGGTTTACCATTTCGCCGGGAAAAACGGCACGGCAAATTTTGCCGCAAATTGTGCGCAACCTGCATCCGAGCGATTTGCAGGACGTGAAGGTAGAAGTTCCCGACGCTGGGGACTCGATGCAAACCTTAGAGGCGACAGTCGGTTTGCCGGATCGCTGTCACCGCCGTCGAGCCGATTGGGTGAAGGTGGCGGTGAACGGTCGGATCGTGCGAGTTCCGGAGTTAGAGCACTCGGCGATTTCGGCATTTGCTAGGACGCTACCGCGCGATCGCTATCCGCTGTGTTTTTTGCATTTGCGCCTGGCACCCGACACGATCGACTGGAACCGACATCCCGCCAAAGCCGAGATTTACTTGCATCGTGCCGAATTTTGGCAGGAAAAGGTGTCAGAAGCGATCGCCGAGGGGTTTCAACTCAGTCGAGCCGATTTGTCGGTGGCACATCAGCCGCGCATGGCACAAGTCCTCAAAGCCGCAGAAGCCTCCAGCGGTTACAACGTCAGTCGGGGCGAACAGCCGTTCGCCTCTACAGTGGATGCTACCGATGAAGAGATTGCCGATCGCGCCTTGTTTCCCCTAGAGGCGATCGCTCAGGTTCACAATACCTATATTTTGGCGCAACACCCCAAAGGCTTGTACCTGATCGAGCAACACGTGGCGCACGAGCGGGTTTTGTACGAACAATTGCGCGATCGCTGGCACCTGGTTCCCCTCGAACCCCCTGCCATTCTCAGCCAGCTCACCTCGAAACAAATCGAGCAATTGCAACGGCTGGGGTTGGAGGTCGATCCGTTTGGCGATGGCTTGTGGGCGGTGCGCAATGCCCCTGAAATTTTAGCGCCACGGGGCGATCGTGCTGATATTTTACTCGAACTCAGTCGCGGCGACGATTTGGCGATGGCGCAAGCGACGGTGGCGTGTCGCAGTGCGATTACCAATGGAATGCCGTTGGAGCACTCGGAAATGCAGCGTTTGTTGGATCGCTGGCAGCGAACTCGCCATCCCCGCACCTGTCCCCACGGTCGTCCGATTTATCTGTCGTTGGAGGAATCGGATTTGGCGCGTTTCTTTCGCCGTCAGCGGTTGTTGTGA
>CAYQUF010000077.1:0-21226 GCA_964420595.1 uncultured bacterium | reverse complement strand
GGAGCCGTCGCTTCCGGTGCTTCTACAGTTTCGGGTTCGGTAGCGTCGGGTGCTTCGACGGTTTCGGGTTCGGCGACTTCTCCCGTCTCTGGAGTAGCAGGAGCCGTCGCTTCCGGTGCTTCTACAGTTTCAGTTTCGGCTTCAGAGGGAGTCGTGGTTTCTGTGGCTCCAACCGGTTCGGATTCCGGCTCGGTTTCCGCGTCCTCTGACGTTTCCGTCACACTCGCAGTTTGTTTCTGCTTTTGAATGTTCTGATACGCCGCTTTCGCCCAACTCAGATAATCTTCGGCACCCGAGGTGGATTCGGAGGCAGGTTCGGCGTCGCTCTCCTTATCCTCATCCTCAGCGTCAGTGTCCTCCGTTTCTGGAGGTGCGGGGGTCGTTTCTTCCTCGGCGGGTTCGGAGCGATCGCTAAATTGACGGCGGAACCAATTAAAAACCATGGAGCAGTTGGCGGATAACGGTGACGTATCTTCTTAATTTAATTCAGGATTTGACGAACGGGGATGCGGATAACGCGATCGCGCCCTAGCCAGAATAACCGAGGAGCGATCGCCCCGACTAACCCAACGTCGCTTTAGTATCGATCGCCCGAGTCGCCCGGCGCAATACCCCATTGATAAATCGGTGCGCGTCGTCGCCGCTGTAGCGTTTTGCCAGTTCGACGGCTTCGTTGATCGCCACGCGGTTGGGAACCCCCAACAACCACATTTCCGCCACGGCAATTCTGAGAATATCGCGATCGATCCGAGGCAGGCGGTTGAGTTGCCAATCGACCATCGCCTCTTCCAACATGGCATCGATGTCGCTGCGACGGCGACCGATTTCGGTCAAAATATCGATCGCGTAGGCGCGCACCTCTTTCTGATTCGACAGGTGGACGAATTCGGGCAGATCCAGTGCCATCCCCAGCCGATTCATCGCCGTTTGGGTCAATTCGATCGCCTCGCCCACCATCACTTTAGAACTTTTGAGATTGGTAGCGCGGGTGTCGCTGTCGAGCAGGCGTTCGTTTCCCCGCGTCAGTTCGGCGGCGGCAGATTCGATCGCCTCTCTGGCTTCGGAGGCGATGGCGCGCACAGCCCCCAATACCAGGCTTTCCAGCTCTTGAACGGCGAGCTTGTCGGGGTTGCGACCCAGTTGGCTGAGACTTAGTAGTGCGAGTTCGCGGGCAATTCGACGTGCTTGCATAATGGCGTGCAAAAAAACTCCATTATAGTCGCCACCCGTGCATTACGGATCTTCGACCGGCATCGCTTCTTGTTGCTGCTCGGGGACGAAGAGTTGTCCGAGCTTGCTGTTTTTGGCGGCGTTCTGAGGCAGGCGATCGCTGGGAGTCGGACAAACGATCCCCGCAGACACCAAAATTTTAAACGCATCTTCGATCGAAATCGACAGGGAGATTGTCTCGCTCTCGGGAATAATCGCATACCACCCCGTGGTCGGGTTAGGCGTGGTGGGGACGAAAATGCTCAACATCGTTTCGTCCATGTGGGTTTGAATGTCGGGACTGACGGTTCCCGTGACGAATCCGAGCGACCACAACCCCGGTCGGGGATACTCGATCAACACCACCCGCCGGAATTTACTATTGGTGTCGCGCAGCAGGGTTTCGAGCAGTTGCTTCAGGGTTTTGTAGACCGATCCCGCTAGCGGAATCGCCTGCAACAGTCGCTCCCCAACTTCGAGCAACCACCGTCCCACGATATTGCGCGCCATCAAGCCGATGAGCAAAATACTCAACAGCGGGACGGTCAATCCCACCACCAGGTTGAGTACGTTCACCAACAGCGGATTCAAACCGTCAAACGGATTGAGCTGTTTGGGGACGCTGGTGAGAAAATCGATCGTCCATTTAGCAATGGTCGTGGTTAGCCAAATGGTCGTGGCTAGGGGAATGACAACAAGCAGACCCGCAATCAGGTCGTTTTTTAAATCTTGCTTAAAGCGCTGTATCACTGAGGGCTGACTCTCCCGAACGCTGGTCGCGAATATGGGGAATAACGGCTAAGGTCGATTCGCCGCTTCCCTCGAACGCTCGAAGGTGGGTTATGCCGATCGCCTGTACTCGTACGTTGCGAAGCGCGCCTACCTCTATCAATCTTTTATAATAATTGTAAAGAATTGTTGCAACTTCAGGCAGGTTTGACATTCGCGCGATCGCCCTAACCCAGCGGGGCTTTCCAAGCGCGATCGAACCCGAGCCGACCGTCGGACGCCCCGACTTCCGAATTCAAAGGTCGCCGGATCGAGACGCGATCGGACTCAATTCGATCTGATTGCTTCTATTGTACCCGTCCGAGCCAGCCTAGATCGGGGCATTCTCAACGGGGATCGTCGAAATCTACCTAAGACGAGCTAACCTTGGTTGAATCGACCTCCGAAGCCGTCGTCGGCTGCGTCTCTAATTGCGCGGGGGGCAGATTCTCGATTTCCCAGGCTTTGAGCAAAATCAAATACTCGTAAAACGCCTGAAGCGTACACCAGCTAAACCCAGCGCGTCCGTCGAGAATGCCGCCGAGTAAAAAGTACATATAGAAAAACCGCAACACGGGACGCAAGGGAAGGCGCAGCGACAAATCCTTCAACGCTCGCCGCCGTTCGACCTCCGAAGCGCCAAACAATAAATCGCGCCAATACACTTTCCCCTGTTGAAGCTGGCGCACTGTTTCGGCGGCTTCGTCGCTGGAGTAGCGATTGTGCTTTTCGATCCAGCGAGTCAACCCCTTACTACAGGTGTAGTGGGGATAGGTTTCCTTTAAAAACCCCGTCGGTCCGTCGCAAACCTCCCGTTCGGTGTGTCCGTAATCGGTGAACCACACCTTATCCTTGCGAAACAGCCGCATTTGATAGCGGGGATATTGGGTGCTGCGACGGATCCACTGATTCATGAAGATGACCCGTTCGGCGACGTAATAACCGATGTACTCGTCGCTGTGCATCGCCTGGAGACATTCTTCAAACAGTTGAGGAGTCATGCGCTCGTCGGCTTCGAGGATGTAGACCCACTCGTGTTGGGTTGAAATCGATTGCAGCATCCAAGTCCGCTGTTTTCCGTGACTTTCAAATGGATGCTGCACCACGCGCACCGGGTAGCGGCTGGCAATTTCGACGGTGCGATCGCGACTGCACGAATCGACTACGATGATGTCGTCTGAGAGCATCGCCGATTCAATACAAGCCGCGATATCGATTTCTTCGTTGTAGGTGAGGATATAGATCGAGAACATGACCAGCCTATGAGTGAAATGAGACGTGAGGTGACCGACAATCGGTTTGTAACGATAGATGCTCCCTTAACTGGCAGACGGTTGGCGGCGATTGGCGCGACGACGCCCCATCATCCGTTGCAGTCCGCTCCAGCCGATCGTAATGTACCCAATCGCTAAGAGCAAACTACTCAAACTAATCCGCAACCCCGATTTCCACAGCATTTTAGCCTGTTGCTGGCGTTGCAGCTTTTGTTCGCGAATGCGCGTGCGCTGAACGTCTGGCAATTGTTGCACCCGCTGGCTCAAGAATTGGTCGATCGCGTCGGGATTTTCTTTAAACTCCTGCAACAGATTTTTCTCCTGTTCGGGAACTTCTTCGCTTTGCAGGCGTTGTTGCAACCAATCCTCATCTTCCAGGCGTTGGGAGAGTTGTTGTTTGAACTGACTTTGTCGCTGTTCGAGCTGCTGCCGAAACTGTTGGCTTCCGATTAAATTTTCCAGTTGTTGCTCTTGCTGTTCGGCTTGACGCTCGATTAGCTGCATCGCCTTGGCGTTGGCAATGCGGGTATCGTTGAGGTGCATCGGAAAGATCAGCAGGAAAAACAATCCGAGCAGGCTGGCCAGCCACAGTCCCCAAAATCGCAGATCCTGCCAGCTTTTCTGCGGCTGCGGCGACTGCGCGGTGCTGTTGTCGATCCAAAAGCCAGCAAACAACATTGCCAAACCGATCATGGGAATAATTCCCCGTTCGACCAAACTTTCGGCAAGCTGAAGCCGCCATTGCAGATCGAGTGGCGAGTACGGAAACGGCAAAACCAGAAAATCTAACAGGGACGAGATCACCAATAAAATCCCGACGATTTTGAGGGTGCGAGCGGCTAAAGAAGACGGTTGACGACCAGTTGTTGCTTTCATCGGTTTCAATACGCTGTACGATCCATATCAAACTTACCTCGATTGTTATGAAAACTGTTCCGGGTGTACCGTTAAAATTGAGCAAAGATGTTGCTGGATCCAGCGCGCCCATCGTTGGCTGGAGAAGTCTCGACCGTGGTTACTGACTTTCGCCCTAAAGTTCGTCAAGTTTTATTAATTACCCTGGGACTCAACCTGTTCGTGTTGCTGCTCAAGGCAGGGGTGGGGTGGTGGACGGGTTCCCTGAGCCTCATGGCTGATGCGCTGCACAGCGTTACCGATAGTGCCAGTAACGTGCTGGGACTGGTGACGAGTCATTTTTCGTCGCCGAAGCCGGATCGGGAACACCCCTACGGACACCAGAAGTTTGAAGCGGTGGGTGCGATTGGGATTGCGGCGTTTTTGGGGATTGCCTGTTTTGAAATTTTACAAGGGGCGATCTCGCAATGGCTGTCGGGGGCACACGAAGTGGCGATGTCGGCGCCAGTGCTGTGGTTGATGCTGGTGGTGTTGGGGGTGAATATTCTGGTGGCGTTTTACGAACGTCGCGTGGGTCGCCAGATTGGCAGCAAAATCCTCCTCGCCGACGCGCACCATACCATGAGCGATATTTGGATTACGATAACGGTGATCGCGGGGTTGATTGGCGTTTGGAGTGGCTATCAGTGGCTGGACTTGGTGCTGGCGTTTCCGGTGGCGGCGTTGGTGTTTCGCAGCGGTTGGGAGGTGTTGCGGGAGAATTTACCGTGGCTGGTAGACCAACAGGCGATCGCGCCGGAGGCGATTCGCGATGTTGCCATGCAGGTTCCCGGCGTCATCAACTGTCACGATATTGCCTCGCGGGGGTTAATCGGTCGTCAAGTCTTTGTGGAAATGGATCTGGTGGTGGACGTGCGGGATGTGGAAACGGCGCACGAGATCACGGAGAAGATCGAAGCCTTACTGGAAGAACGTTACGCCCCCATCCGAGTGGTGATTCACGTCGAACCGCCGGAGTATGAGTCGGAGCGGATTACCTATGGCGAGGAGGAGACGGAAAGCTAGGAGCGCGTCAGGCACGTTCTTCCATGGCGTCGAGGATTTCCCCCCGTCGCCGCCACGCCCACCGATCGCGCGGTTCGAGGTCGAGGGCGCGGTTGAAGCAATCTAATGCCCGCTCCCACTGCTGGACGTGCTGCCACCCATCGCCCTGCCAATAATAACTCCAAAAGTCGTCGGGGCGCAGTGCTAAGGCGCGATCGTAAGCCGCGATCGCCTCTGGGTAGCGAGCCATCTGGCTGAGGCTGCGTCCGCGTCGGTAGGTCGCCCAGTAGTCGTCGGGACGCAATTCTAAGGCGCGATCGTAGGCGGCGATCGCTTCGGGATACCGTTGCAATTTCCCGAGGACGCACCCCCGCTCGTACCGCAGCCAGTAATCGTTGGGGTTGAGCTGGATGGCGCGATCGTAGGTGGCGATCGCATCGTCGAACCAACCCAGGTCGGCGAGGGCGTTTCCCTGTTGGTACCAGGCGCGATAATCGTCGGGATAGCGTTCGATCGCCCGTTCGTATGCCGCGATCGCCCCGTCTAAGTCTCCCGCATCCCGCAGGGCATTCCCCCGCTGGTACCAACTCCAATAGCGATCGGGACGGCATTCGAGCGATCGCAGGTTCGCAATGGCTAAATCGTCGTAGCGACTGGCGGCGGGAAGGGTGGGAGGGCGGTTCATGGCATTAATTAAACGGCGCTAATCCATGGGCGGTTGCAGCAAGTTGGCAAACTGGGGCAGATCCCGAATCCGATCGAAACTGGGATCGCGTTCGGCGAGGGATTGGTATTCTTCCGCGTCGAGATCGATCGCCCGTTGCAGCCGTTCGATGGCGCGAGCTGCGTCGTCGAGTCTGGCATGACAGCAGGCGGCTTCAAAGAATGCATCGGCACTATCGCCTTTGAATTCTAGGGCGCGCTCGAAACTCGAGAGGGCATCTTCGTAACGCCCCAACGCTTGCAAGGCTCGACCGCGACGGTACCACGCCCAATAGTCGTCGGGACGGGCATCGATGGCGCGATCGAAACTCTCGGCGGCGGCTTCGTAGCGTCCGCTTTTGTCGAGCAGTCGGGCGCGACGGTACCACGTCCAGTAGTCGTCGCGGCGAATGGAGAGGGCTTCGTCGTAACTGGCGAGGGCGTCGGAGATTTGATTGAGTTCCCCCAAGCACCGACCCCGCTGGTACCACGCCCAATAGTCGCGCGGTTTGATATCCAAGGCGCGATCGTAAGCCGCGATCGCCTCTTCGGTGCGTCCTAATTCCCCTAAAACATTGCCCCGTTCGTAATGCGCCCAATAATCTCTCGGCTTGATTTCGAGGGCTTTATCGTAGCTGGCGAGGGCGTCTTCAAATTGCTTCAGTTGGTCGCAGGCGTTACCGCGCTGGTACCACGCCCAATAGTCGTCGGGTTTGTATTCTAAGGCGCGATCGTAACTGGCAATGGATTCGGTAAATCGACCTTCGTCGCGCAGCACGTTGGCGCGATCGTACCAACCCCAATAATCGTCGGGTACAGGCGCTTCGCGAAGCGCTCCTACTGCGGGATCGCTGGGATCGAGGCGATCGGTGTCTGAATTTTGAATGCGATCGGCGTACATCGTTCTATTCGGGTCGCTCCATCTAGAGATCGAAAGTCGGTGTGTCGGGTTCGAGGTGAATGGTTGCCGCTTTCGGGTCGATGCAATTGTTTTGCACCTTAATTATTCGATTATATCTCGATTTGGGACGAGTTTGCAGGTCGCGACAATTTCAATACTTTGTCGCGCTAAAGTTGGCAGCCATTAAACCATTTCAATTCAGGGCATTTGCGATCGCCAATTCTAATCCAAAACGTCGCGTCTTTTTCGAGTTTTAAGTCATGAATTAATGATGCGATCGCCCGCCTGACAAACTATAGCAGCGAGCGCTCGTGTATTAACCATCCAACCGGATCGAGTCATTGGGTCGGGGCGGTTCGCGAACCGCCCGGACGCGGCGCAGATCCATAGGGCACCGTCGCCATAGAGTCAAACCGCCGGAACGAATCACTGCTCTATGCGAACTAAAGCCTGAAAGTCGTCGAGATGGCGAATCTCGTCAAAATCGGGATCTTCGAGTGCCAACCGCCGGTTTTCGCTCGGGTGCAGCTCGATCGCCTGTTTCAAGCTCGCGATCGCCAATTCGGAGTTGCCCAATTGCGCCCAGCAGCAGGCTTTATTGTACCAAGCGCATTCATCCTCGCCGTGGAGGGCTAAGGCGCGATCGTAACTGACAATTGCACTGTCGAGTCGGTTGAGATACCGCCAGCAATCGCCCCGCTTGTACCAACTCCAGCGGTTTTTGGCGTTAAACTCTAAAGCTCGATCGTAACTCGAAATTGCCTGATGGTAGCGCTTGAGATGGCGCAGGGAATCGCCGCGACGGTGCCACGCCCAATGGTCGTTGGGTCGCCTTTCTAGGGCGCGATCGTAGTTGGAAATCGCCTCGTGAAAGCGCTGTAAGTGGCGCAGGGAATCGCCGCGACGGAACCACGCCCAGTAGTCGGTGGGGCGGCTTTCGAGGGCTTTATCGAAATTGGCGATCGCCTCGTCAAACCAATCCAGATCGTCGAGGGCAATACAGCCGCGATTGTACCAAGCCCAGTAGTCGTGGGGGCGAATCTGTAAGGCTCGGTCGAAACTGGCGATCGCCTCTTCATAGCTTCCCATTGCCTGCAACGCATTGCCGCGATCGTACCAAGCCCAATAATCGCGAGGACGGATTTCTAAAGCTTTGTCAAAACAGGCGATCGCCTCTTCATGACATTCGTCTTCGTCTAAATTTTTTCCTTGCCAATACCAATCCCAATAGTTGTCAGCATGGGGCTGAGTGAAGGGATTATTGCTCGTGGTTGTAACGGTCATAGAACTCAAAACTCCCGTTCGTCATCGATTAATTGTGATAAAGTTTGGAACTCCCCCAGTTGGGAATCGGGTAGGGGGACATTCATTCTCTAGTTTCGGCGATTGCCCTCCATTCGAACGACCTCCATTGGAGGGATTTCGATCGGGGGAAGGGGGCAATTCATCCGATCGCTCGCAGCGCATTCGTCGGTTTCCTTGCCCATCCAAACAGATTTTAATCGAGAATGAGGCTGAAACGATCGCGCTTGGAGATTTTCCCTGCACCGTGTGGGACACTAGAACTATCGCTGCCCTCCTGCCGCGATCGAGGGATCGGGCGATGGATGTCAAAACTCACCCTGCACGATGACTGACGCGATCGAACAACCAATCTCAGACTACCGCACCGAAGAAGATTCGATGGGACACCGCCAGATCCCCGTCGATGCCTATTACGGCATTCAAACCTTGCGCGCGATCGAAAACTTCCCCATTAGCGGGTTGAAGCCGCTACCCACCTACGTCGATGCCGGCGTGCTCATCAAAAAAGCCACTGCCCTTGCCAACGGCGAACTCGGCTGCATTCCCCAAGATATCAGCCAAGCGATCGTCCGAGCCGCCGATGAAATTTTACAGGGAAACCTGCGCGAGTGGTTCGTGGTAGATGTCTATCAGGCGGGGGCGGGAACGTCCCACCACATGAACGTCAACGAGGTGCTGGCAAACCGAGCGCTCGAAATTCTGGGCGAATCGAAAGGCAACTATCGCCGCGTCAGTCCCAACGACCACGTCAACTACGGTCAGTCTACCAACGATGTCATTCCCACGGCAATTCGGATCGGGGGATTGCTGGCACTGGAACACTCCCTGTATCCAGCTCTATCCAATGCGATCGCCGCTCTCGATCGCAAGGCGGAAGAATTCCACGACGTGGTCAAGTCCGGTCGCACCCACATGCAAGATGCCGTCCCGGTGCGGTTGGGAGAGACCTTTCGAGCGTGGGCGCAAATTTTGAGCGAACACCAGATCCGCATCGAAACCGTCGCCGGCGATCTGACCTTATTGGGATTGGGCGGTTCTGCGACGGGAACCGGGTTGAATACCCATCCCGACTATCGCGATCGCGCCGTGGAAATTCTGGCAGAATTGGTGGGACAGCCATTGCAAAGCGCGCCTCACTTAATGGCAGCGATGCAGAGCATGGCACCGTTTGCCAGCGTCTCCGGGGCGTTGCGCAACCTGGCAGCCGATTGCGTCAAAATCTCCCACGACCTGCGATTGATGGATTCGGGACCGAAAACGGGATTGAACGAGATTCAATTGCCCCCCGTGCAGCCGGGATCGTCGATCATGCCGGGGAAATACAATCCGGTCATGGCAGAAATGATAACCATGGTGTCGTTTCAAGTCATGGGTTACGACCACGCCATCGCCCTCGCCTCCCAAGCGGGTCAGTTAGAGTTAAACGTGACGATGCCGCTAATTGCGTATAATCTAATTCACAGTATTGAAATTTTGGGCAACGCGATCGCGGCGCTGAGCCATCGGTGCATTGAAGGGATTAGCGCCAACCGCGATCGATGTGCGGCGTATGCAGAAGGCAGCCTCGCCTTGGTTACCGCTCTCAATCCCCATATCGGCTATCTCAATGCCGCCGCCGTGGCGAAAGAATCCCTGGAAACGGACAAATCCCTGCGGCAAATCGTGTTAGAACGAGGGCTGATGGACGAAGCCGAGCTGTCGCGAGTTCTCGACCTGCAACGCATGAGCCAAATGCCTGATTAAAGGTTTCCCGCCTCACTGTCCCAGACGACCACCGCACGACAAAGGAGCGATCGCCATGCAACGCGAGCAAGGAACGCAAGTCACGTTTCACTATGTCAACGGCGAGATCGAATCGTACACCTTACCCATCGAAGCCGACGAATTCTACCGACAATTTCAATCCGCCTCGGGATGGCTGATTTTGCATCAGTTCGATTGTACGGTCATGCTTCCCATGGAAAAGATTGTCAAGCTCGAAATCAGACCGTCTCTCCCTCAACTGGAAGGAGCGGGCATTTTCCAAAAAGCCCAACAGGTCACCGCCCTCAAACGAGGAGCCAGACGCTAATCCGTTCCAGGATCTCTAGAAG
Organism: uncultured bacterium; assembly: GCA_964420595.1. Classification (GTDB taxonomy): domain Bacteria; phylum Cyanobacteriota; class Cyanobacteriia; order Cyanobacteriales; family Geitlerinemataceae; genus CAYQUF01. The sequence continues at coordinate 11,075 of CAYQUF010000077.1, read as the reverse complement.
TCGAGATCCGCTTCGTCGGCTTTCTCGAAATAGCGACATCCCTGACACGGTCCTTCAGGATTGACCGCACAGCGAATCAGTTCCGATCGCGCGTTGAATCGGCATCGGGCATCCCCAATCGTCCAGCGTCCGTTAATTTGGGTGCGTTCGGCGGGTTTCGGTGCCGATTGGACGTAGAGGGCAATCTTGTGCAATCGGTATCGTCCGGCTCTGAGCTGGTAGCGATGGCGGCGTTCGAGGACGGCGTAAGTTTGACCTTCATAGTCGAGGTAGTGACCGGGTTGAGGCATCCAATCGAGGCGTACGTTCCCGAGCGATTGCGCGGATCGGTTTAAGATAATCTCCGTCGGTAGTGAATCTGGCTCCATGGCTCCCAGTGTGACGCAGCATACACCATCACGTTATCGTATTGAATCTCGAAGCGGCTGTCGAGTTTGAGTAGAGTTTATCTGGAATCCGGCGACAGGCGTTTCTTCCCTTTGTGTCCTTTGTGTCTTTGTGGTGCAATTGAGCTAGGCGCGGCGATTCCGTCATTCGAGCCGTGGTTGGGACAGGCAAAGCGAGGGCATCCGCGATCGACGTCAATGCTAGGATCGAACCCATGTCAGTCGGATGGCTCGATTGTCGGCACTCTCCACCCAAATTAAACTCATCTTAACGCCTCGCCCTTACCCTATGAATAGCCAAGAGTTAGCTCGATATATCGAAGCAACCGATCGCATCGCCAAACCGTGGCTGTTGGTTCAGTTGCGCCTGCAAAAGCTGCAAGAGCGGCGCGATCGCATCTCCCCCGACCTCTACTGGATCTCGGCGAGTGGTGGCGGGGAATCGAGGATGAGGTGTTTTCGAGTGCAACCCCCCTTGGCGGCGATCGCCCGAACCGCTAAATTGAAGCATATTCTTATTGCTGCTCGATCGCGACTGCCACTGGAACGCCAGCTAACGCGGGACATTCGAGCTATTGGCGATCGCCCGGACGCTCAAGTGTTTCGCGATCGCGCCTACGATCCCCCCCCTTTCTAGACTTATGGCTAAATCGAAAAAGACGGACACCGAAAAAACGAAATCAAATAGCCGCAACGTCAAACTCGACGACCCGCAATACTACTTCAACCGCGAACTGAGTTGGGCGGAATTCAACTATCGCGTTCTCTACGAAGCTCTCGACGATCGCACGCCATTACTGGAACGACTCAAATTTCTCTCCATCTTCAGCTCCAACCTCGACGAATTTTTCATGGTGCGCGTGGCGGGGTTGAAACAGCAGGTAGAGGCCCAAGTCAGCAAACTGACGCCGGACGGGCGCACCCCCCAACAGCAACTCGACGACCTCAGCTCCCGATTGCACCCGATGGTGGTCGAACAGCACCGCCACTTCAATCGCAGCATCCGTCCCCTCATGTTCGATTGCGGCATTAAACTGCTCGATTATATCGATCTCAATCAAGAACAGCGCAATTACCTGCAACGCTATTTCCAGGAACAAATCTTCCCGGTGCTGACTCCCCTGGCGGTCGATCCGAGCCACCCGTTTCCCTACATTTCCAACCTCAGCCTCAATCTCGCCGTGGTGGTCAAAAATCCGGAGACGGACAAAGAATTTTTCGCGCGGGTGAAAGTGCCCAAAGTTTTGCCCCGCTTCGTCGCGCTTCCCAAAGACCTGCACGGGGGCAACTCGAAGCAAGAAACGGTTTGGATGGGCGTTTCCCTCGAACAAGTCATCGCCCACAACCTCGAATCCCTGTTTCCGGGGATGGACATTCAGGAATACTATCCGTTTCGCGTGACCCGCAACGCCGATTTGGAGGTCGAGGAAGACGAAGCCGACGACTTATTATTGGCGATCGAGCAAGAATTGCGCAAGCGTCGCTTTGGCGGATCGGTGGTGCGCCTGGAAATTCAAGTCACCATGCCGGCTGAAGTGCGAGAGATGCTGATGCGGGAGATGAGCTTGAGCGACAATGACGTGTACGACCTCGAAGGCGTCTTGGGACTCAGCGATCTCATGTCGTTTATGAAATTGCCCCTCTCCGAGCTGAAAGATCCGGTGTGGACGCCAGTGGTTCCGTCCCGCTTGCAGTGGGTTGCCAATCGCGATCGCAACAATTCCGACGAGGAGACGACGGGAGCGTTCTTCGAAGAAATTCGCGATCGCGGCGACCTGATGCTCCATCACCCCTATCATTCCTTTGCTGCTACCGTCCAAGAGTTTATCGGCGAAGCTGCCAGCGATCCCGACGTGTTGGCGATCAAAATGACTCTCTACCGTACCTCTGGCGACTCCCCCATCGTCAACGCCCTAATTTCAGCGGCGGAAAACGGCAAGCAAGTGGCAGCCTTGGTGGAACTCAAAGCCCGATTCGACGAGGAAAATAACATCCTCTGGGCGCGCAAGCTCGAACGAGCGGGGGTTCACGTCGTTTACGGCTTGGTCGGCTTGAAAACCCACACCAAAATCGCTATGGTGGTGCGCCGGGAGCAAGAGCGGATTCGCCGCTACGTCCACATCGGCACGGGCAACTACAATCCCAAGACGGCACGAATTTATACCGATTTGGGCTTGTTGAGCTGTCGGGAGAATCTCGGGGCAGATCTGACGGATCTGTTTAATTATCTGACGGGATACTCGCGCCAGCAATCTTATCGAAAACTATTGGTGTCGCCAGTCACCATGCGCGATCGCATGACGGAAATGATCCGCCGGGAGATCGATCGCTGCGAGAACGGCAGTTCCGGTCGCATCGTGGCAAAAATGAATTCCCTAGTCGATCCCAAAATTATCGCCACCCTCTACGAAGCCTCCCAAGCAGGCGTGCAAATCGACTTGGTGGTGCGGGGCATTTGCTGTCTGCGTCCGGGGGTCGAAGGCGTCAGCGAGAATATTAACGTCATCAGCATCGTCGGTCAGTTTCTCGAACACTCGCGCATCTTCTACTTCCAAAACGGCGGCGAGGAAGAAGTGTACATCGGCAGTGCCGACTGGATGCCTCGCAACCTCAACCGCCGAGTGGAAGCGGTGACCCCGGTCGAGGATCCCGAAATTGCCAAAGACCTGCAAGAGATTTTGGGCGTGATGCTCGCCGACAACCGCCATGCTTGGGAGTTGCAAGCCGACGGCAACTATATCCAGCGCCGACCGCCCGACAACGGTCCGGAGCAGTCATCCCAACATATTTTGATGGAGATGGCTCAGCAGAGTGCCGCGCGCTAGAGTCTCCTGAAATCGGCAAATGGGCAGGATTTGCCCCCTGCCCGCTCGGATGGCTCGAATTTCTGGGAAATTAAGCCGTATCGCCCTCTTCGCCAAAGGTGCGCTGGAATTCTTCGATCAGCTCGTCCATTTCTTCGAGCGCCTGGTTGACGTCAATTCTCAGGGTGCCGAGGTCTGGACGTTCGAGCAAGCGTACGAGAGAATCGCGCTTGTCTTCAATTTGGGCGATCCGTTCTTGAATGGTTTGTCGATCCATGATTTCGATGTGGCTGGGGTCGTTGTCCTCTCTCAATGTATAACAACCGAGTTCGACTCAGGCAAAACCGACGCGCGATCGCCTCGCGGGCAACAGCTCGTTCGGACGAGGCGGGCGCAACCCCGAAATCTCAATCAATACATAAAAGGAGGACGCTTGCGATCGGCAGGTTTTTTATTCATCATTTCTGCTAAAAATCGCTTCAGGGCTTGTTCTCGGTTTTTCATGAAAGCCGCCCAAAATCCTGGCTGAAACTCGTCCATGGTTTTGGCTAAAGCCCACACGTCAATGGCGAGGATATTGTATAGCGTTTCGTCCTCGCGTTTGAGAGAGTTAATTTGTTCGAGCAAGGCGCGGTTTTGAGTGGCTTGCCGATCGTTGTTTTTTACCATATCCATAATACGATTGGGCAATTTTAATCAGAATTAGTAACAACCCTTACCAGTTTTTCAGTCGTTCCGACCGCCGTGCTTCGCGATAAATTAAGAGCGTTTTACAAATCGAGGCACACGTCCGACCCATTGGAGTTTGGACTTTAGTTTACCCCGATAACCCCCTAAAACCTATCGCCCGAACGGGTTGCTTTGTCGAATCTTTAAATTCAATTCGATCGCCGAGCGATAAACTCGCCTGCCGATCTCGATTGCGCCCTGACCTTAAATTCTCAAATACGCGATCGCGCGATCGCCGTCGAAAACCCTGATAATAAGAACAGCACTCGAGACAGATCGGTCTATTTATTCGTATGTTACGCCAATTTTCATTAGGAACGCTGGGATTAGTCCTTGGCGGTATTTTAGCCCTCGGTGGCTTCGTTGCCTATTTTGCCGATGCAGCCACCCTGAATCTGGTGGGATTCTTTTACGGAATTCCCCTGTTTTTGATCGGGTTGGCGCTGAAATCGGCAGAACTCAAACCCACCCCCCTGAGCCAACCGACGCCGCCAGAGGTCGAATCCCTGCGCGAGGCTCAAGCCACCGAGATCCAAACACAAATTCGCAAAGACGTGACTCGCTACCGCTACGGTCAAGACGTGCATTTTGAAGTCGTCCTCGATCGCCTGGGACTCAACCCCAACGAGGAAGAACGTCCCACCCTGACGGGATTGCGAGAAGAGAGCATTGACGGGGCATACGCGCTGATTTTAGAGTTCGATTCCCCTAAAATCTCCCTCGACACCTGGCAGGAAAAACAGGAGAAAATGGAGACATTTTTCGAGGCTGGCTTGCGAGTGGAGGTGAGTCAACCCCAGGGCGATCGCGTCGATTTGAAGTTAATCTCGACCGCTCCGTCGGACAACTGAGCCGCCAATTCTACTTTTCCAGCCGCACGGCGTACCATTGCAGGAATTCCCCCGGTCCCACGTCCAACTCGCAGGCGGTGTCGAGTAAATGTTGCGCCTGTCGTTCCACGCTGGTAAATTTTTGCAAATCTCGGGGCAGATCGTCCTGTCGCGCTCTGAGAATGCGTTTCAGTTTGTCGAGCAGTTCTTCAGGGGTTAGAAATTGTTCGGGTTGGTTGGTTTCTAAGACCACGAAATGGTCTTCTTGAAACATAATCGGATCTGGCATGGCTAAAATTGCCTTGGCAATACGGTGACTTGATTTCACTGTATCCAAACCATCGATTGGCTGCCATACTAGACGCGGAAACGCTCAGATTGCGGGTAGATTGAGGGGACGACACGTGAGGTGCCGAGCCAGTTTGATTTTCAATCCCGTTGCGGGTCAAACCGATCCGCAGCAAGACTTGGCAGACCTTCGCCAACTGCTAGGGTCGGATTTGGCGTTAGACGTTCGCCAGACCACTGCTGAAATTGGAGCCGACCGGTTGGCGCGCGAAGCGATTGAGGCGGGAACCGACCTGGTAATCGCGGCGGGTGGGGACGGAACGGTGTCTCAGACGGCGCAAGCGGTGTTGAATACTGAGATTCCCATGGGGATTATTTCGCGGGGAACGGCGAATGCATTTGCCACGGCGATGGACATTCCCACTGGATTGCAGGCGGCGTGTCGGACGATTTTGACCGGACGAGTGCGGACGGTGGATGCTGCCTCGTGCAACGGTCGGCTGATGCTATTGTTAGCGAGTATCGGGTGGGGTGCAGAAGCGATCGAACACGCCGATCGCCGCGTTAAGGATCGGTTGGGGATGGCGGCGTATGTCATCGCGGGAATCGAACAGTTGCGCGATCTCGATCGCTTTGAGGTCAAAATTGCCACGGATTCCGAGACGATTGAGGTGTCTGCTTCCTCGGTCGCCGTTGCCAATGCTGCCCCAGCTACGTCGATTTTGGCACAGGGACCGGCAGGGGTCATTGCCGATGACGGTCGGTTGGATCTCACCGCGATCGCTCCTGCCAATCCAGCGGGGGTTATTGCAGCCGCCTATACGCTATTTCACTCTAGCTTGCGCGGCGATTCTGCCGATCGCGAGGGGATTGGTTATTTGCGATCGCCCCAATTTCGCATCGAAACCCATCCCGCACAAAAGGTCGCCGTGGACGGGGATTACATCGGGACGACTCCAGTTGAGGTCAAGTGCATTCCCAGTGCGTTGCGGTTGCTAGTTCCCACAGAGGGAACGAACGAGTAACCCAACGATGGAACGGGTTTGGAAACCTAACCCCTATCGAACCCGATCGCGAATTTCGCACGCCTCCAACCGCTCCACGATCGCTTGCGCGTGTTCCCACCACTGGAGTCCGCCAATCCAGGTACGGGAGGGAAGGTGTCCTTCCGGTGCCGAGAATTTAAATTGCAAGCCGCTGTCGCGAATGTGAGGACGGAAAGTGCGCCATCCGACGCGATCGCAGAATGCCAGGTAATCTTGTTCCGTTTGGCGATAAATGCGCTGCTGCACGCTGAAGCCGAACCGTCCCTGACTGTATTTCACCCAGAGGCGATCGATCGTCTGCAAGTCCTCGCAGGGCAAGTTTTGGATATCGCGGCGATCCAGATAGCCGTGAGGCGAGTGACCGACAGACTGGCATAATAATTCGCGGGTTTCGCGATCGGCAGCTTTCCACTTGTGCGCTGCCAGTAAATCTTGCAAGTGGCTGTAGTCGAGTCCGACTTCCGAGGACAGTCGATCGCGGGACGGCGACGGACGAAATGCCTGCCAGAACGGACGTCGGGGCGATCGCCGCACGGTCGAAACCGGGGAATCTGGCTGCGATCGCGCCTTGAGTGTCAATTTCGGTTCCGGTTTGTCAAGTGCTTTCAAGACCTCAGTCGCCGAATGATAGCGCGGGTTGAGGGAATTTTGCAGCATTTTATCCAACACTTGTCCCAGGCGATCGCCGACTCGCACCTCTGGCGGGAGAAAATTGCGCCACATCCAGCGATCGCGCGTCACGTCGAATAACTCAAACGGCGACACTCCGGTCATTAAATACACGCAAGTCGTCCCCAACCCGTAAATATCGCTAGCCGGAAATGCCTTTCCCCGCGTTTGTTCCGGTGCCATAAACTCCGGCGATCCAATTGCCGTTCCCGTTTGCAACATTGCCGTTCCCGTCACCACTTTGGCAATACCAAAATCGATTAACATCAACTTGCCATCGCTGTGGCGTCGCATTAGATTGGCGGGTTTGATATCGCGATGGATGACGTGGCGTTCGTGGATGAATTGCAACACCGGCAGCACGTCTCGCAGCAGCGTCAGAATTTTGGTTTCGTCAAACGTTCCCGTCTTCTTCAACTCTTGAGAGAGCGTATTGCCTTCGATAAATTCTTGTACCAAATAAAGCAATTTATTTTGTTCGCAATGCGCCAGCAGCGTCGGAATTTGAGGATGTTGCCCCAACTCGTCTAAGCGAACGGCTTCTTGGTGAAAGAGCTTCGCCGCTTTTTGATAATTTTGGCTCCCTTGACCCGACACGCACAATTGTTTGATGACGCAGGCAGGATGGGACGGGATATCTTCGTCTACTGCTAAAAACGTTCTGCCAAATCCGCCCTTTCCCACAGGACGAACGGCACGATAGCGACCTTTGAGCTGTAGTTTGAACCCGCAACTCTGGCAGGTTTTGGCTCGATCTAGATTTTGGGGCTGAATGCAACCGGGCGTGAGACAATAACTCATGGCGGGAGAGGTGGATTGGCTTGATTGGACGGAAGGGTGAAATGGGCGAGATTGAGATGGCGGGCGAGTTGAAATATTAAGGGGCGATCGCGCTGAAAACCACAGAAAATATTAATTTCAGGTTTAATTAATTTTGCGTTAGTTGTCGAACAAAATCAGCGTGTTCTTCCGTCGCCAAACCTCGATCCAAAACTCGGCGCACTTCTCTTAAATTGCCGTCTAACAAGGCTGTCGTGCATAGCCACAATCCCGGAAACGCTCGACTGCGAATAATCTCGTTATTATCGGGGTCTAAGTTGGTATATTCTCCAGCTTGCCATTCAAACCAATCCAAACGGCGATCGTGGACTTGCCAGATTAAGTATTCCTGGACTTGATTGCGACGGTAAACTTGAAATTTGTCCCGTAAATCGTAAGACGCACTACTGGAGGCAATTTCGACAATCAGTTCCGGCGAACCTTCGATGTAATTATCTTCGCTAATGCGCGATCGCCCGCTATTTTCAATTCGCAACAGTGCATCCGGTTGTGGTTCGTTGTCGAGATCGAGCCGTACCGTGGTGTTGTCGGCGATTTGAACGCCGGGTGTCTCGCTCGAATAATTAAACAACCATCCCATAATACAAGCGTGAGGATGACCGTGGTTAACTCGAACCGGAGATCCCATGTAAACCACTCCTTCAACTAATTCCGCTTTTTTGAGATTAGGCATGGCATCGTAACGCCGCTCGAATTCTTTGCGAGTCAAGCGATCGCCATTTTCCAGCGGTAAAATTTTCTCCCGAGTTCGCATCGCGTTCTATCTCCCAATCGACGATTCTAATGTTTCAGAAAATCCGATTGTCGGCTGTTCTCAAAACTTTGCGTTCTTTGTGTCTTTGTGGTGCCATTTCTCCAGACCTTGTCATGGGTCAAATCACCCATTCGCCTCGCACTCAATTATTCTTGTCTGGCTTCATAAGTGTGAAAGCTCCCGAACGCGCCAACAGTTTCAAAGTGAAACGAAGGGAGCATCGAGTGAATGGCGAGATCGGTCTTGTAAACGCTGAGAATTCCGAAATTTTGTCGTTCGGTGGACTGAGCGATCAACTTCTCAATTTGCGGCTGGCTGGAAGAAATCAGCGACACGCAGCGACTTTTGAGGATCGAGGGAGCTTTCTCGCAACCCTTCTCCTGCACGTACTCGCTCAAGCGTTGGGTGGCATAATCTTCGTAGGCGTCCCTCGAGGGGTTCGTCGTTGCGGCGATCGCGCCGAGGGCGACCACTGCGATCCCGCCGACCGATGCCGCAATTTTTAGACCTTTCATGCTCGTTCTCCAATCCACTACCGATCTTATTGTGTCGCGCTTTGGGGAAATTTCGACGAAGGGGATTGCACGCCGTCCGAATTCGGGGTTATAATAGCAAATCGTGAAATGGCGAGCGTAGCCAAGTGGTTAAGGCAGTGGATTGTGGTTCCACCACTCGCGGGTTCGAATCCCGTCGTTCGCCCTTACGGTAACGATCGTTAAAAATCCGCGCGATCGGTTGCCCGTTCGGGGCGTCGATGCTAAATAATATTGACCGTTCTTGCCGTCGTCCGGGTGTTTGAGCTAAACTCGGCAGCGTTCGACCCTATTCATATCAACGGACGGTGCCGATGGAAACACTCGCGCGATCGGGGGATCTACACGCGCTCGAGCAACGCTTGCAACACCAATTGCAGTGGGCGTCAAGCGAGTCAGTGCAATTTCAAGTGCGCTGCGTCCTCAAAAACGAAAAGCTGATGGTGCTCGCGCAACACCCCAGCGAAGCCTTTCCCGAAATCGGACGAACCTTTGCCATTCTCAAACAGGCACTGCAAACTTTTTATCCTTTCTCCAACCGCTCCATCCATCTCTACATGCGGGTGGCGGGACACAAACGTCCCTATGCCTCCAAAACCTTTATCTCGCAGGTTTCGGTGTCGATGGCGACCGATCGCGCGGTTGACCGGCAGTACGATGACAACGAGAACGCCCAGGTCGAGATTCCCAGCGGAATCGAACCCGAACCGATTGAAATTTCGCAGATTCCTATGGTTTCTACGCCACAAAATTCGGACTTGGGGAACGAGTCCCCTCCCATTGCGACCAACCAACCCGAACCCCCAGTCGAGCATCCCGAGCAACCCCGCCAACGCCAGCGTCGCGATCGATGGATCGTCCCGGTGGCGGGAGCCAGTGCTGGAATTGCCATTCTCGTTGCTGGCGGGTACGCGCTGACCCGTCCGTGCGTTATCGGTCGGTGCGAAGCCATTGCCGAAGCGCGACAAACCAATCGTAGCGCCCTCCAAAATTTAGAGGCGGACAAATCGACCCAGACCCTGAATGCGACGCGATCGCAGTTAGCGCAATCGCGCGATCGCCTCGATGCCATTCCCCCGTGGTCGCTGCATCACTCGCAAGCGCAAAGCCTGCTCGACACCAATCAAAAGTGGGCAACCATGCTCGATCGCGCGGCGGTGGCACTGTCGAAGGCGGGATTGGCAGCGCAAAAGGCTCAAAATCCGCCCCATACGGTGGCTGAATGGCAGGAAATTCGCGCCCTCTGGCAAGAGGCGATCGATCGCTTGCAGGAGGTTCCCGAGGTCAGTCCCGCTTACGGGTTGGCGCAAGAGAAGCTGAAACAGTACCGTCGCAACCGACAAGCGATCGACCGTCGGCTCGAATTGGAGCAAGAGGGACAAAAACAACTCAATGCTGCCGAATCTGCTGCTCAAATTGCCCGCGCGCGCCAGAGCGTTGCTGACGATTTGGGCAGTTGGCGGTTGGTTCACGCCACCTGGCAAACGGCGATGAATGCCCTGCAACGCATTCCCGAAGGTACGGTTGCCCATCAAGAGGCGAAACAGCGCTTTTTGGAATACGAACCGCACCTGGCGATGGCACGGGAGCGGCGATCGCAGGAGCAAATTTCTGTAAATACTTACAATCAAGCATTAAGAGTTGCCGATCGCGCCAAGGATTTCGAGCAAAAAGGACAGTGGGGCGATGCCATGAGCCACTGGCGCACGGCGTTAACGTTAGTGCAACAGGTGCCGAAAGGAACGGCGTATCACAAGCAGGCGCAACCGTTAATCGATACCTTTGCCACGGCACTCGATCGCGCGGCGAACCTGCAAAAAACGGCGATCGCGATTCAGTCGGCACGCAACGATCTCAATCGTACTTGTGCCGGATCTCCAGTGATTTGTACGGCAAACGTGTCGAGCGACGTCATTAAAATTCGCCTGACTCCTGGTTACGTCCAACAGGTGCGACAAACGGCATCGGCGGCGCAAACTAGCGGCGATCGGCAGACGAGTTTTCGCCTACAAGATCACGTTCGAGGGTTGATTGAAGCGTTTAAAACGATTAGCAACAACACTGAAATCCCCATTGAAGTTTACGATCCCAAGGGAAATCGAATTGGCGCGTATACGCCGCGAACCTAACCAGATCTGATATCCTGTTGGTAGGCTTTCATTGTATGGGAAGGTGGGCATTTTAGTTTGAATGGAT
>CAYQUF010000076.1:0-21613 GCA_964420595.1 uncultured bacterium | reverse complement strand
ACCCAATGATTCGATTCGGTTGGATGGTTAATACACGAGCGCTCGCTGCTATAAAGCCGACAACGTTTCTCCCTATCTCCCTATCTCCCACTCGGCGTCATGGATTGCCAATACGCCATTCCAGCGCGATCGCACAATTTTGGTTATTTGCACTATAATTAACCCAAACTCTGTCGCGCGAAGGAAACCGGCTGATGGCAACCGCCGCCAACGATCGCCAACCGATCTCCGAACCCCCGTACGAAGACCGCTCGCTCACGCTCTACCCCGAAGAATACAGCCTTCTGACCGACCTGTACGAACTCACCATGGCTGCGTGTTACGTCGGCGAAGGCATCGAGCAGCGCAACGCCAGCTTCGAATTATTCGTTCGCAAATTTCCCAAAGACTTCGGCTATCTCATCGCCATGGGGTTAGAACAAGCCCTCGACTACCTCGAACACTTCCAATTCACCCCCGCTCAAATTTCGGCATTGCAATCGACCGGTGTTTTTGCCAACGCCCCAGATCGATTTTGGTCGGTACTCGAAAACGCCCGCTTTGAAGGGGACGTGTGGGCTGTTCCCGAAGGCACGGCAATCTTTCCCAACGAACCGATTCTGCGCGTCGATGCCCCCTTTTGGCAAGCGCAGGTCATCGAAACCTACGTCCTCAACGCCATCAACTATCAATCCCTAATCGCCACCCGCGCCGCACGAGTTCGCGATGTCGCCGGAGAACACGCCCTCCTGCTCGAATTCGGCACCCGCCGCGCCTTTAGCCCCCAAGCCTCCCTCTGGGCTGCCCGAGCCGTGCTAGCAGCGGGATTTAACTCCACCTCCAACGTCCTCGCCGCCTTTAAATTGGGTCGCAAACCCACCGGAACCATCGCCCATTCCCTGGTCATGGCACTCACCGCCCTCGAAGGCAGCGAAATGCAAGCCTTTAACGCCTTCCACCACTATTTTCCCGGCGCGCCCTTACTGATCGACACCTACGACACCCTCGACGCGGCGCGACAGCTCTCCAAGCGATTGCAAGCGGGAGAAATGGAACTGCGGGGCGTGCGGTTGGATTCGGGCGATCTCGCCCAGCTTTCGCAACAAGTGCGCGCCATTCTGCCCGATATTGCCATCTTTGGGAGCGGCGACCTCGACGAATGGGAAATTGCCCGACTGCAATCGGAAGGGGCAAAGATCGACGGTTACGGCGTGGGAACGCGATTGTTAACTGGAGAAGCGATTAACGGCGTGTATAAGCTCGTCGAAATCGACGGCAATCCCGTGATGAAACGCTCCAGCGGCAAAACGACCTATCCCGGTCGCAAGCAAGTATTTCGACACATGGAGGGAGGACAAGTCAAAGGCGATCGGCTAGCGTTGGTGAGTGAGGGGGCAGACGAGAACGACTCGCAGAGCAAGCCCCTCCTCAAACCCGTCATGCGCGGCGGTCAGCGGGTGAAGCCTCCCGAAACCCTCGAAACCATCGCCAAGCGGACGGCAAAATCAGTCGCCGCACTTCCGCTCCAAACCCGTCAGTTAGACAATCCTACCCCAATTCCCCTCACGATTTCCGACGCCACCCAAACGCTGGCGCAGACCACGCAGCAGAATTTGTAGACTTATGGAAGCTGATACTATGAACATCGCATTATTCGGGACCAGTGCCGATCCCCCGACCGCCGGACACCAAAAGATCTTGCGCTGGTTGGGCGATCGCTTTGACTGGGTTGCCGTGTGGGCGTCGGACAATCCGTTTAAATCCCACCAAACCCCGCTCGAACACCGGGCGAGAATGTTGCGGTTGCTGATCGAAGACATCGACACGCCCCGCCGCAACATTACCATACATCCAGAATTGAGCAGTCCCAAAACCCTCGAAGCCGTCCAGCGGGCAAAACAAAAATGGTCCGAGGCGAACCTGACCCTTGCCGTCGGCTCTGACTTGCTGCCCCAACTGCCCCAGTGGCATCGAATCGACGAGTTGCTCGGGCAAATTCACCTGCTCGCCATTCCCCGACCGGGCTATCCCATCAGTTCGGAGGACATCGAGCGGTTAAGGGCAATGGGAGCCAATCTCGACCTTGCCGATCTCGAAGCACCGGCTGTCTCGTCCACCGCCTATCGCGAGCGCGGCGAAACCGAAGTGCTGATCCCTCAAATCGAGGATTACATTCACCGCGAACAATTATACGCATGGCAGGACGCAAGTTAACGCCGGGAAAGATGCGCATGAGTCCTCCCCAACAACCCCACGGTTCCGGTCGAGTCGATCCTTCGACGGCGTCCGACGCCCGTTCCCCGCTGCCCCTAGCAGATTTTAAGGTGGGCGTGGACAATGCGATCTTCTCGGTCGATATGGCTCAAAATCGACTGTTGGTGTTGTTGGTGAGGCGCGGACAGCCGCCGTTTTCGGGGTGGTGGAGTTTGCCCGGTACGCTGGTGCGTCAGGGCGAGTCTCTCGAAGATGCGGCGTATCGGGTGCTGTCGGAAAAGATTCGAGCGCGCAATTTGTACCTCGAACAACTCTATACCTTTGGCAATGTCGGTCGCGACCCGCGAGAAGCTCCCGACAGTTTTGGCGTGCGCTATCTTTCGGTGAGTTATTTTGCGCTGGTCCGGTTTGACGAAGCCGAACTGATTGTGGAAGGGACGCCCGAAATTGCCTGGTATCCCCTCGAAGACGTGCCGCAGTTGGCATTCGACCACAACGAAATTCTCAATTACGGCTATCGTCGCCTGCGCAATAAACTCGAATACAGTCCGATCGCCTTTGAAGTGCTGCCGGACGAGTTTACCCTGAGCGATTTGTTTCAACTGTATGCTACCGTTTTGGGCGAGCATTTTTGCGACTATTCCAATTTTCGCGCCCGGTTGTTGAAGCTGGGGTTTTTATGCGATACCGGAACCAAAGTGTCGCGCGGTGCCGGTCGTCCCGCTACGCTATATCGATTCGATCGCGAGGCGTTTGCACCGCTCAAAGATAAACCGATGGTGTTTATTTAATTCAAGTTAAAACCCGTTTCGAACGCTATTTACTGTTATTTTTAATGCCAATTCTATGACTTTAAAAATCGCGATCGCCCAACTCAATCCCACCATTGGCGACCTCAGCGGTAACGCCGAATTAATCCTCGAAGCTGCCCGACGCGCCGAAAATGAAGGAGCCGACCTGCTGCTGACCCCGGAACTGTCCCTGTGCGGCTACCCTCCCCGCGACTGGTTGCTCGATCCGAGTTTTGTTCGCGACCTGGACGCGCAGTTACAACAACTGGCGCGGGAGCTGCCCCCCGATTTGGCGGTCTTTGCGGGGACGGCAGTGCCCAACGAGCGATCGCACTCCTACGGGGGCAAATCGCTATTTAACAGCATGGCACTGCTACAGCACGGACGGGTGCGACAAGTGTTTCACAAGCGGCTGCTGCCCACCTACGACGTATTCGACGAACACCGCTATTTCGAACCGGATCGCCAGAGTAATTTCTGCGAGATCGAAGCCGAACGCGGTACGGTCAAAATTGGCGTCACCATTTGCGAAGATTTGTGGAACGACGAGCAATTTTGGGGCAAGCGCAATTACACCTGCAATCCCATTGCCGATCTCGCCGATATTGGCGTCGATTGTATTATCAACCTGTCAGCATCGCCCTATTCAGTTAGCAAGCAACAGTTGCGCGAATCGATGCTGCGCCATGCGGCAGTGCGCTATCATTTGCCCGTGCTGTACGTCAATCAAGTGGGGGGCAACGACGAACTCATTTTTGACGGCAGCAGCGTGGCGTTTAACCGCGCGGGAGAGCTAGCCTGTCGCGCCCGACAATTTGCCACGGAATTTACGATTTTGGAGTTCGACGAGCGCCAGAAAGACTTTCTCCCCGGTACAGTTGCGCCCCGACCGGCGTGCGAAGAAGAAGAAATTTGGTCGGCGTTGGTGCTGGGAGTACGGGATTACGCCCGCAAGTGCGGGTTTTCCGATATTGTGTTGGGCTTGAGCGGCGGGATCGACTCGTCCTTAGTGGCAGCGATTGCCGTGGCGGCGATTGGCGCGGATAACGTTTTCGGCGTGTTGATGTCGTCGCAGTATACTTCAGACGCCTCCATTCGCGATGCCGAGCGACTGGCGAAAAATCTCGGTTTGGCGACCCATCACCTGCCCATCGGACAGCCGATGCAAGCCTACGCCAGCGTGCTGTCGGACTTATTTGCCAACACCGAACCGGGGGTTGCCGAGGAGAATATTCAATCGCGCATTCGCGGTAACTTGTTAATGGCGATCGCCAATAAGTTCGGACACCTGTTACTCTCGACCGGGAATAAATCCGAAATGGCGGTAGGATACTGCACCCTCTACGGCGACATGGACGGCGGACTCGCCGCGATCGCAGATGTGCCCAAAACGCGCGTGTACGACCTCTGTCGCTGGCTCAACCGTCAGGCGCAACAGGCATCGGACGGGATCGCGCCTACGGCAGCATTTCCCATTGCCAACGCCGGCGACGAAATTATTCCCGCCAATATTATCGTCAAACCGCCCAGTGCCGAACTGAAGCCGGATCAAGCCGATAGCGATTCCCTTCCCTCTTACGAGGTGCTAGACGATATTTTGCATCGCCTGATTCACCACCACGAATCCCCCGAGCAAATCGCCACCGCCGGACACGATCTCGACACCGTGCGACAAGTGGTGCGGATGGTGACTCGCGCCGAGTTCAAACGCCGCCAAGCCCCGCCAGCGTTGAAGATTACCGATCGCGCCTTTGGTACCGGGTGGCGGATGCCCATTGCCGCGCGTCGTCAAGCTCCCAAGGTCGAACCGCCGAAGCCGCAGGCGATCGAACGTTAGGAACTCGTTGCCCGCTTTCTTCTACGCCAACCGATCTCGATTCGACCTTTGGCGAATACCCTCTATCCCCAGGCGATCGCTACAGTAGCAAAGACGCTCGCTCCAGTCGTGCTATGCCGGATCCCGCCGATAACCGATCGCCCCGAGACTACCTCGGAACCGGGTGGGCATTTCCCCTGCGCACCACCTTGCAAGGGGATCTGCAACTGTCGAGTCGGATTCGCAACGTGGAAGAATCGATTCACCTGATTCTCGGCACCAAATGGGGCGAGCGGGTCTACCGTCCCAACTTCGGATCGCGCCTGTCGGAGCTGACCTTTGCCCCGATGAACGCTCAAACCCTGCTGCTGATCCAACTGTACGTGCGCGAAGCCCTCGAAACCTGGGAACCGCGCATCGTCGTCGATGACGTGTCCACCGAACCCGATCCCCTGCGCGGTCGCGTCAATATTGCCATCGCCTACCATCCCAAAGACACCCACGACGTTCGCAGTCTGGTCTATCCGTTTTATCTCCTGCCGCCTAACAGTTCGTAGACCCCGGTTTGCCCCTGATGGAATTCGACTTTCTGCCAAAACTGCCCAAATCCGACCTCGACGATCGCGCCTTTGAAGACCTCGTCAACGAGTGTCTGCTGCGCATCCCCCGCTACTGTCCCGAGTGGACGAACTACAACCCCAGCGATCCGGGCATCACGCTGATCGAACTGTTCGCGTGGCTGACCGACCAAATGCTGTTGCGGTTCAATCAAGTGCCCCGCCGCAACTATGTCGCCTTCCTGGAACTCCTCGGCGTCCGGCTGCAACCCCCCTCTCCGGCGCAAACGGAAATCACCTTCTACCTGAGTGCCGCCCTAGACGAACCCTACGCCATCCCCGCCGGAACCGAAGTCGCCACCATCCGCACCGACACCGACGATGCGATTATTTTCAGTACCGATCGCCCCTTAATTATCGGTCAGCCGCGCATCCGCCACTTGCTCGGTGCCGAAGTCGTCGAACCTCGACCGCAATCGTTGCGCGATCGGTTGGTGGGCACCTGGACGATGGAGCGGGACGGGGAATGGCAGGGACCGGAATTGAGCGTGTTCGAGGATCGTCCCCAACCGGGAAACTGCTTTTACCTGGTGTTTGACGGCAACGATCCGATTGAAGGCAACGCGATCGCCATTACCGTTCGCGCCGAAGCCGCCACTTCCACCGGGATCGACCCCAACCAGCCGCCTCGCCACTGGGAAGCCTGGAACGGCAGCGAGTGGGAATCCGTGCTGCTGCACGAAATCGACGACAAAACCCAAGGCTTCAGCTTTAGCGAGTTGGTGCGACAAGGGGGCGATCCCCTCTCCGGCGCGGACGTCGTGCTGCACCTGCCCCGACCGTGGCCGACAACGCAGTTTCTCGGCTACCAAGGTCGCTGGCTGCGCTGCGTCTATACCCCACACCAATCGTCCCAACCGGGTTACGGGCGATCGCCTCGGATTTTAGGGGTGCGATCGCGCGCCATCGGCGGCACCATCGCCGCGTCCCAATGCCGTCAGATCCGCAACGAAATCTTGGGCGAGGGCGACGGGACTCCCGGTCAGACCTTTCAAATCCAAAACGCCCCCGTACTGCCGCGCAAAGAGAACGAGTACATCCTGGTGACGCCTCCCGGCGGCTTGCCCCAAATTTGGCAGGAAACCGCCGATTTCGCCAGTTCCACCCCCGAAGACCCGCACTACACCATCGATTCGGTCACCGGAACCGTCCAATTCGGTCCCCTGATTCGCGAACCCGCCGCCTTGCGGGAAGAAACCGAATCGCGAACGCGCCTGCACTCCCGATTGGATCGCCCCCGGATCTCCCCCGCTCTCGAACGTCATTACGGTGCCGTCCCGCCGCGCGGATCGCAAATTCAACTGGTGGCGTATCGCACCGGTGGCGGACAGGGAGGCAACGTGCAACCGGGAACGATTCGCGTCCTCAAATCCGCCGTTCCCTACGTCGCCAGCGCCATCAACCACAAACCCGGTCGCCACGGCACCGATGCCGAATCCCTCGAAAATGCCGCCATGCGCGTGCCTCGGATGCTGCGAACCCGCGATCGCGCCGTGACCGTCGAAGACTTCGAAACCCTCACCCTCAAAGCCGGCAACGGCTCGGTGGCTCGGGTGCGCTGCCTCAGTGCCAGTCAAACCGAACGACCGGGCACCGTGCGCCTGGTGGTGGTGCCGCAAGCCGATACCGAGGCGATCGCGCGGGGGGAGGGCATCCATCCCGACTGGCTCGCCCTCAACCCGGATCTGGTGGATCGGATTTTGGCATACCTGGACGAACGGCGGCTGTTGGGGGTCGAAGTCCTGTGCAGCGCCCCCGATTACGTCGGGGTTGCCGTGCAAACCGAAGTCGCCCTCGATCCCGAATACGCCCATCCCAGGGCAGCCGAAACGCTACTGCGGCAAATGCAAGTCGCCCTCTACCACTTTCTCAACCCGATTACCGGGGGACCCGACGGGACGGGGTGGCCCTTCGGACGTCCGGTGTATCCTTCCGATATCGTTACCCAGTTGCAAGCGTTCGGTGGCGTGCGCTACCTCGGGGCAGTACAACTGTTCGAATTGCGCCGTCAGGGTGGCGCTTGGACGCGATCGCTGCCGAAAGATCCCGTCATCGATCCCGGCGCGTTGGGCTTAATCTGCTCCTGGCGCGACGATCGCCTGCGTTCCAGTCACGTCATTAGCTCGATCTAACCATGACTCAGACCCGCGATCTCTTGCCCTTGAGCGTTCGGCTTACCCCGATGCAACTGCCCCAGGTCATTCCCCAGCGAATTGCCGGACGGTCGCTGGCGGCGGAGGAGAGGGGAGGGAACCGTCCCTTACCGCCACCGGCAGAACGGGACGCCACCTCGGTCACCGTCCATCCCGGCGAACCCAGCGAACTGCTGGTGCAACTGGAAAATTACGGCGACGTTCCCCTGCGGGTGGGTCTGTCGGTGGAAGGAGACTTTCCCGCCGCCTGGTGTCGGTTGCATCGAGAAGGCGATCGCATCGAACCCGGTCGGGCGATCGAGGCGGTACTGTATTTTCAAGTGCGCCCCGATTTCTTCGAATCTGCCACCGTTCCCCCGTGCCTCGACTATCGCGGTTGCCTGTATCTCACCTGTCGCCGCGACGTTGCCGACAATCGCGAACCGCCCCGACAAGACACCGCCGCCTTCAATCTCTACATTCGCCCCCGCAGCCTCTATCTCGACTTTCTGCCCGAACTCTACCGAGAAGTCGATTTTATCGGGCGGCTGCTCAACATTTTCGAGCAAACCTTCGAACCCGCCGTCCAAACCCTCGACGCACTCTGGGCGTACCTCAATCCTCTCACCGCTCCCGAGGCGCTGTTGCCGTTTTTAGCCCATTGGGTCGGCTGGCGTTATACGTCCCAACTGGAGAGCGATCGCCAGCGCTACCTCATCGCCCGAGCCTTGGAACTCTACGCCTGGCGGGGGACGCGGCGGGGATTGCGCTACTACCTGCACCTGTTTACCGGATTGCCTCTCGACGAAGCATTGCCCGAAGCCGACAAGACCATCTCGATTCAAGAAGTCTTCGGTCGCGGCTTCCTCTTGGGCGAAACCCACATCGGTCGGGATGCCATCTTGGGGGGAACGCAACCCTTTCACTTTGTCGTCGTGCTGCGCCCTCCCCTGGGGCATTCCATCGACGAAACCCTCGTCCGCGAGATCGTCGAACAAGAAAAACCCGCCTTCTGCACCTACGAACTGTATATCGACCCGATTCCCAGCCGTTCGCCTGCCGTTCCCACTGCCCGAGATTGCCAGTAAACGCCCTATGAACCACCTATGGCCCCCACCGCCGATTAAACCGTTCCAACGTTTGCACGTCACCGACGGACTGTTGATGAGTGCCGAACGCTGGCGGCTGGATCGCGACTATCACCGCCTGCGGCAAAACGTCCAGTTTCAATCGCTGAACCAACCGGGGATCGTCAGCGATTTGGGGGTGTCTCCGATCGCGCCGCCGGACGAGATTGCCGCCCAGTATCGCGACGGTCGCTGGGTGCAAATTCAGCCGGGGATTGCCATTGACGTGTTTGGCAACTTTGTCGTGGTTGCCGAGCCGGTGGATTTTCGCATTACCTCGAAGGCATTCGACGAACCGCTGTTGGTCTATTTGACGGTCAGTTACGTCGATCCCGACACCCTCGAACACGGGAACGGCGATACGGTCACCGAAACCTTCCGCATCGACGAGAAAAATACGCCCCCGCAGGATTGGGAGGTGGAGCTGTGTCGGATCGCGATCGCGCCGGGGGAGGTGCAGCTAACGGCGGCGGAGAACGTGTTTGCCCCCAATCGCAATCAGTTAGACCTGCGCTACCGCTATCCGGCTCGGTCGCGTCCCGAAGCGATCGTGCGAGCGGCGGTGTTTGGCAGCGACAACGATCGCCCCCGAGATCGCCTCGCTTATCTCATGCGGGCGGTCGAAGGCTTGTATCCGGCGTTGCAGGGAGATCCCGACATCGGACAGGTGGATCTCAATCCCACCGATTCTGCCCGGAACCGTTCGAATTACGACCTGCTGTATTTGACCTACGAGCAGTTTCAATCCCTCGGGGACGATCGCCGTCAGGCTCTGGGGCAGTATTTGGAGATCGGCGGGGTCGTCTTGGTGGAAGCCACGATGCGGGATTCGACTTTAGACGAATTGCTCGAGATGAAAGCGCAATTGCAAGTGGCGATCGCCAATCTCCAGAGCGAGCGGGACGTGAATGGGTTGCAAGGTCAGCTCCAGAGCGAAATTCTCGAAATCGATAACGAGGTCAATCGCCGCTCGGTGGAATTGTGCCAGTCGCTGCAACAGTTTCACGTCAGTCTCGGCGGAAAGTCGCCAACCTCTGGCGCGATCGACCGCCACCATTTGTTGCGAAATCAACCGTTTTTATTTGCCCAATTTCCCAGAATCGATCGCAAAACCGTGCAGTTGTTTAACTGGGGCGGTATCGTTTTGGTTATCGGCAAATTGGCGATCGGCTGGGGACTTGACGAAGCCATGCAGCGATCGCGCGAGTCGTTGCGCGCCGCCCAGGAATTGGGCGTTAACCTGCTTCATTTTGCTTGGCGTCGGCGACAGCTCACCCAATGGCAACAGGGCGATCGCCGCTCGAATTCGCCCAATTTACCCTTAGCGAACGATGTTTAAAAAACTGCGATTGGGACTGAAATTTAGCTTGATTTTGGGGCTTGTTTTCCTCGGGGGAACGTTCTTGAGCGGGTCGGTTCTGTCCAAATTGCACATGGAAACTGCTCAAAACAAAGTGAGCGATCGCGCTAATATCGTGATGGAAATTGCCAATGCCGCTCGCACGTATACCAGCAATGGAGTGGCACCTCTAATCGATCGATATGTCGATCTAGAACAGGAATTGCCTCCCGAAAGTATTCCCAGTTATTCGTCACGACAAATTGTCGAGTATTTTCGCGATGAGGCAACCTATCGAAATTTCTACTACAAGGATGCCACCCTCAATCCCACCAATCCCCGCGATAAAGCCGATCCATTTGAAGCCGATCTCGTGGGACAATTCCGACAAAATAGTAATTTAAAAGAGTTAAACGGCTTTCGAGAACTTTCGGGAGAAAACCTGTTTTACATTGCCCGTCCGTTAATCATTAAAGATGGAGCTTGCTTGCGCTGTCACAACACCCCCGAAACAGCTCCAAAAAGTCTGATTGATGCTTACGGTTCCGATGGCGGATTTGGCTGGAATCTAAATGAAATCATTGGCGCGCAAGTGGTTTACGTTCCTGCCGAAGACGTGTTTCAAGCTGCCAGGCGCAATGGTTTGCTCTCGATAGGTATTTTTATTGGCATATTTTTAATTGCCATTTTGTTAATTAATTGGCTGATTAAATACTTAATTGTCAAACCCATCGAACCGATGGCAAAACTGGCGCGCTGCATTAGCGACGAACAGCCCGAACCCGGCGAGTCGCTCCCCCCTCAATTACTCGATAAAGTTGCCCGCCGTTACGACGAACTCGGACAACTGGCACGAATTTTCAAGCGCATGGCAGAAGCAGTCTATATTCGCGAGCAAAGTTTTACCGAACAAATGCAGCAGTTGCAGCAAGAAAATTTCAAAGCCAAACAAATGGCACTGGCAACGGGACGGGCGGGAAATCAAGATATTTCGCGGTTGCTGCAACGATCCAGGCAAATTCGTCAAAGTAATGGCAGTGGCACAACCGATTTGCACGAAATGCTGCAACGGGTGCCGTTATTCGAACCCTTATCTCAAGCCGACATTCAAAGTTTGATTCGAATCGGTCGCCACCAATTAATTGCTGCCCGTGACTGCGTGTTTCGACAGGGTGATGCGGGGGATGCGTTCTACGTGATTTTATCGGGAACGGTTGAAATTTATGCCGAACAGATCGGACAGCGATTGAGATTGATGTCATCGGGAGAATTCTTTGGCGAACTCTCGTTGTTGCTCGGTATTCCGCGAACGGCAACCGTCCGCGCGATCGAGAACGTTCAATTATTTCTAATCGATCGCGAAGGGTTGCAAGGCTTACTGCAAAATAATTCGTCCCTTGCCGATCGGATTGCGGGCAATTTGGAACGGTATCAAGAAGAATTAAAGCAACGTCAAGAATTGCTCGGTCAAGACGATCGCGAGAGTTTTGTCGAACAACCGATGAAATGGATTAAATCGCGCATGAAACAACTATTTCACTTGTAAATTGGCTGCCTCGATCGCGCGACGGAATTGTAAGTTTGGGAGACAACGGCTGTGAGGGAACGAGACAACAACGCCCGCCAATTGGCAGACAATCCGATCGAAACATACGTGGTGCCGAAAGAACTGACCTTTCAACCGGGGGGCACGCCTGCCTTATTTGAAATTACAGTCGTCAACCGCAGCGATCGCTTTGCCAGCTTTCAAGTGGAACTGCTCGCGGCGGGAAGCGATCTCGATGCGGCGACCCGACACTGGTACGAATTGTCCCCCAAAATCGGCAGCAAGCAACCTCCCGGCGACGTTACCCGATTTCGCGTGGCGATCGTCGATTCTCCCATTCCCGGTTTCGTGGGATCGATCGACGTGACCGCTCGCGCCTTCTCCGTGGACTTGCAGCGGGAAAACCGCGAAATCCTGCGCTTGAACCTCGAACGGGGTACGGGGGCAATTCCGCTGCAACTGGACTTACCCGTGCGCGAGTTTCAAGTGTATCCCGGCGATCGCGTCGAAATTCCCGTCAGCGCCTCCAATCCCAGCCAGTATCCCGCCAACGCGCGCATTCGCGGTACCGGCTTGGATGCCAGTTGGTGGGTGGGATCGGGAGAACGGACGCTGCAACTGCTCCCCGGTCGAGACGCGCAAATTGCCTTGTTGTGTCAGGTTCCCGACCGTCACGCCACCGCCAGCCAGGTGTATTCCTTTGCGATTGAAGCCAGCTACGCCGATCTGCCGCCAACGCGGGTGGAAGGCAGTTTGGAAGTGCTGCCCCAAGGGGAAGTTAACTGGACGCGATCGCCCGAACGCGCCCGCATTCCCTCCCAACGCGCCTGGCTGCCGCAATTTCGGGTGCCGCCAGCGGTCTATACCCTCGAATTTACCAATCACAGCAACCTCCCCCAACAGGTGGGATTGGAGGTACGAGGCGACGATGCCGAACGCTGTCAAATTGCCTATCCCGAGGAGGCGATCGCGCTGCCTCCCAATGCCACCGAGGAGGTGTCGGTGGAAGTGCGATCGCGCCGCAGTTGGCTGGGTCGCACCCGGTCGTACTGGTTGGAACTGGCTCCGATCCTCTCCGACGATCGCCTGGGTAGCCCTCAACCCAGCACCCAACTCGCTCGGTTGGACGTGCGCCCCATCGTCCCCGTTTGGTTGCTCGTCGGCGGCGGTTTAATCCTGCTGTGGCTGGCGTGGTGGCTGTCGTGGCTCAATCCCGACAATCCCCGCTACGGGCATCAGGCGGCGGTGAACTCGGTGGAATTCAACGGTATGGCGCTGAACTTGGTCAGCGGGTCGAGCGACCAAACCTTAATTAAATGGGAGGTGGAAGGATTTTTCAATCCCCTGGACAATCAGGAAGTCGCCGAAATTGGCAACGCCGACAAAGCCGTGCGCGCCGTACAGCACAAACCCGTCGATAACGATGTGGTAGCGGCGGGATTGGAAAATGGCGAGATCCAGTTGTGGAACTTGTTGGGAGATGGGGCGCAACTTCGAGATTCGTTTGTCTATCAAAAAGACGATCGCGTCCTCGCCTTGGAATTTACCCGCGACTCGCGCCACCTGTTTAGCGGTCACGGCAGCGGATTGGTGTTGCAGTGGAACGCGACCTACGACCTGGAACGGCGGTTGGAGCGAGCCGGGAAAACCGAAATCCCGACGCGCCAGCGCAAATTCGATTTTGCCGTCTACGCTCTGCGATTGATGGGTCAGGGCGATCGCTACTTAGCCGTCGCCGGACGGTTCAACCAACTGATCGTCTGGGACTGGGAAACCGACCGATTGCAAGAGATTCCCTATCCTCCCGGCGGTCGGGACGACTACATTCTCAGCCTCGACGTGGCGGAATACCGACCGCACCTGTTGGTGGCATCGGACAATCAAGGGACGATTTCCTTGTGGAATTTGCACGCCTGCTTGGATAGCGATCGCCCCTGTAATTTAATCGATCGCTGGTCGAACGCTCACGGCGGGGAACCCACGCGATCGGTGGCCTTGAGTGCCGACGGGTGCTATCTCGCCAGCGGTGGCGGCGACGGACGCACGATGCTCTGGCCCCTCGCCAGTGGGGGTCGCCGTGCCGAAGCCTTTCTCGACGGGATCGAAATTGCGCGATCGCGCGACGGTCAATCGTTTAACAGCGTCGATATCAAACTGATTAAAAATGACGTTCTCGTGGCGAGCGGCAGCGACGATACTCAAGTGCGGGTCGATCGCGCCCGACAGTTGCCCCAGGTGGGGTGTGATTGGGGGAGGGGGGGATGAGGAGGGGGAGAGATCGAACATTTGATTCGATGTTCTCTCTATCGTTTTTCCAGCGGAAATTCTCTCTACATTTCTATCTCGACCAGCGATGCGATGTGCCCATCCCATAACATCCAAATCACCACGCTCCCTATCCCCCTACCCTTGACCTAAGTTGCCAAACCCCATGCACAGTCCGAACCTAGAACGATTTGAAGACCCGAACCGTCCGATGCGGGCGATCGGATCGCCGTTGGGCATTATTCTCAATCCCTCGGGCGATGCGACGGCGGTGGCGGGGGGGACGTTCGAACTGAGCATTACCGTAAGCAATCAGGGATCCGAAAGCGCCCTGATTAATATCTATATCGACGAATCTTCGACCGCGATGCGCTCCTGGTGCGCCTCCCCCTACGAGCGGTTGGGATTGGGATCGCTGCACAGTCGCGAGGTGGTTTTCCGGTTCGAGATTCCCCCCGACGCCCTCCCCCAAACTTACGACTATTGCCTGGTTATCGACGCGCCGCAGCACTATCCCGAAGATACGCCGATTTTGCATCGCGCCCGACTCGCCGTGGCACCCGCGTTGCGCGAAACCCAAACCGTCAGCGATGCCACCTTCTCGCTGCAACCGGCGACCAGTTCGACGCAACCGCTGGTATTGCCGCCGGGAGAACCGCTGACCCTACAGGCGATCGTGCGCAACCGATCCGATCGCGTGGATCGATTTCGCCTCGCTCTCGCCGATCTCGATGCGTCTTGGTATCGAGTGATTTATCCCGACAGCTACACCAGTGCGGGAATGGTCTTCGAAGCCGAGGGACTGGAACTCAACCCCGGCGATGAGGGGCAGATTACCCTCCTGGTCACCGCTCCCTTGGGCACTCGGGCGGGAATGTATTCCACGGCAGTTCGCCTCTATTCTGCCAACGATGCAGATCTGGTTTTAATCGACGTTGCCTATTTCCAAGTTGCCCCGGTCTACCTGTTGAGCGTCGAAATGCAGACGGTGGTGGGGAAAGTGCGGGAGGGGGCGGGATTGTTCGAGTTGCGCTTGCACAATAGCGGCAATACCTTTCGCCACATTGCCCTGAAAGTCAGGGGAGCGGACGAGGAAGACCTGTGCCGCTATACCCTCGCTCCCGAGCGATCGCGCATTCCCCCCGGACAGTCGGCGACGGTGGGATTGCAGGTGGAACCAAGGCGCAAGTGGCGGCGACCGTTTTACGGGAAATTGATTAACTTTATCGTCGAAATCGAGGACGAGCAAGACTTGCCGCTGACGGGCGATCGCTATCAGGGGGCGCTGATGTGGGAACCGCGTCCGTGGTGGCAGTTTCTGCTGTTGGCATTGCTGGTTCTCGGGGCGATCGCGGCGCTGATTTTCCTGATTTGGTGGTTGTTTTTCCGTCCCCCCGCTCGTCCGCAAATCGTCGAATTTGCCCCCGACAGTACCACCTACGACGCCGCCAGAGGGGATGCCATCCGGCTGAATTGGACGATCGCCCATCCCGAAAAGGTGCGATCGCTGCAATTGAAAGGACTCTCGCCGGATAATGTCGTCGTCAGCGGACCGATCGCTTACGATTTGAGCGATGGCATCCCCAGCGAACTGCAAATTTTCTGCACCGACGACGATGCCCAATTGATCTGCCAGAACGTCCCCACCGACGCCCGCAAACCGGGCGATTACGTATTCGAACTCGCGATGATTCCCAGCAGCAAACCCGCTGAAAATCGCCAGACGAGTCGCACCGATACCGTCCCCATCGCCCCGGTTCCCCCCTCCGAAATTCGCGAATTTGCCGCTAGCGATCCCGTTTACGATCCCCCGCCGATCCCCGAAAATACCGAACGTCCCCCGGACTGGTCGGGCATTCGCCTCAACTGGAGCGTTACCCAACCCACCCGCATCCGAGAAATCGTCCTCGTCGGTCGCTCTCCCGATGGCTTGGTATTGAGTCCCGAACGGCGATACGACCTCAGCAGTGGCATTCCCGAAGCATTAACGGGATTTTGCCAGCTCTCCAAACAGGAACTCGCGTGCCAGGATGTCCCCACCGACGCCACCCAGCCGGGGGAATATCTATTTGAAATGACCGTCGTTCCTACGCCGATCCTCGGGCAAGCGGTCGCCCCCGTTTCCCAGACCAGCGACAAAATCAAAGTCAACGATCGCCCCGTCCCGATTGAAATTGCCGAATTCACCATTAACGGCGAGGCGGCTCTGCCCAAGCATATCGTACAACTGCAACGGGACGAACCGACCGTCCTCAATATCGCCTGGGCGGTGGAAGGGGGCGAGGATTTAACCGTAGAACTACTCCCCGCACCGGGAAACGTGGGTGCCTCTGGCACCGTACCCTATCCCCTGACGCCGGAATCGAGCGGCGAAACCCTGACCCTGCAAGCCAGCAATGCCGCCGGATCCCAAATTCGGCGATCGGTCAAACTCGAAGTGCTGCCACCGCCACCACTCCCACCCCCGCCAGAACCGATTCCGCCGCTTCCGGTACCGCCAGAAATGCCGCCGACCGCCCAAGACGACGCGATGTCGGGAGACGGCGACACTGCCGAAAGCGCCCGAGAGCGACGGCGGCGAGAGCAAATCGAAGCGATTCCCGATGCCGATGCCGACGAACTCACGCCCCAACAGCTTCCGCCGCAGTTTAGGTGAGGTAGACTTATGCTTCCGTTTCGCCCCCTCGCGATCGCTGTTTTGCTGTCCCTGTTGGGATTGACTCCCATGGCGATTGCAGCCAAAAACCGCCATGTGGAACAGTTGCGCGAGAACCGCGAATGTGCCGAATGCGATCTCGACAAGGCGCGACTGGGGGGTGCGGAACTGGCGGGTGCCAATCTGGTGGCGGCGGATTTGCGCGAAGCGGACTTGCGCGGTGCCACCCTCGACGGGGCGGATTTCTCCAACGCGGACTTGTCGGAAGCGGATTTGCGCGACGCTCGCCTGGGTGGGGCAAAGTTCGAGAATGCCAAGGTACGGCTGGCAAAATTCGACAGAGCCAATGCGTTTCGCGCCCAATTACAACGGGCGGATTTCTCGGAGGCGGCGTTGGTGGCGGTAAATTTGAGCGATGCCGATTTGTCGCTGGTTCGGTTGGAAAAGGCAAATTTGACGGGGGCGAATTTGACGGGAGCGACCCTGACTCGGGCGAATTTAGCCAATGCCAATTTAACCGAAACTCGCTTTGCCGATGCCGATTTGTCGGGGGCAAATTTACTCGATGCGACGTTAGATAATACGGATTTGACGGGAGCGAATTTAAGCGGCGTCAATTTGAATGGGGCGACATTGGTGCGAGTAAATTTAAAGAATGTGCGAATCGACAGCCGCACGATTTTAGGCGATCGCTGGGAATTGATTTGGAAAGTCGTCAACAACAAAATCGATTTCAATGTCATCGCCGGAGCGGATTTGCACGACGCCCATTTAGAAAATATCGATTTATCCGATCTGGATTTACCCGAAACCAATTTTGAAAATGCCTATCTCTTTTTAGCCGATGTTTCCAATAGCAATCTCGCCCAAGCGAATTTTGCTAACGCTCACTTGGTTTATACCGATCTCGAAGATACCACCCTGTCAGAAGCAAATTTAGACAATGCCAATCTCAAAAATGCCAACCTCGCCAGCGCCGATTTAAAACACGCCAATCTCGACAATGCCAATTTAGAACGCGCCAGCCTCAGCAACGCCAACCTCTACGCCGCCAACCTCGCCAACGCCAACCTCGCCGGAACTGACTTTTCGGGTGCCAACTTGCGCCAAACCAATTTAACCAACAGTCGCATTGACGGCGATACCCAACTGGCACCGAAATGGATGCGGGTCTGGATTATCGTCAATCAAGGGGCGGGTCGCGAAGATTTAAGCGATATTAATTTACTCGATGCCAACTTGAGCGGTGCCAACCTGTTTCGCGCCCGACTCAGCGGTGCCAGTTTATTTCGTGCCAATTTAAGTCGTGCTAATCTCAAAGAAGCCAACTTATTTCGAGCCGATCTGAGCGATGCCGATTTAAGCCATGCCAATCTCGATCGCGCCACGTTGAGCGAGGCAAATTTAACGGGCGCAAATCTGGAAGGGACAAGTCTCGACGGCGCGAATTTGTGCAATACGGTCATGCCCGATGGAACCCGACATGGTTGTTAAAAAAACGTCCGACCGCGCCAAAGTAGCGATCGCGATCGCTGCTGTTTTCTTCCACCTCGCCACGCCCAACACTCGGGCGCAGGAGGAGTTAAAAGACTTCGATTATTGGGCGGCTTTGTGTCATTCTCTACTCGAAGACAATCAAGCCGAAATGGCGATCGCGGCGTGCGATAAGGCAATTGCCCTCAATGCCAACGATGCCGTCACCTGGGCGGATCGCGGCGATGCCCTGTTTGCCCTCGAACGCTACACTGAAGCCATTGTCGCCTACGATCGCGCCTTGCGGCTGCAACCGAGTTCCGCTCGCGTGTGGACTCGCAAATGTGCCGCTCAAGCCGAAACGGACAAGTTCAAACCAGCAATTTCCTCATGCGAAACGGCATTGCGCGTCGATACTAACTGGGAAGATCTCACCCCCGCGATCGCCCTGTACTATCGCGGTTTTGCCCTGCAACAAGCCGGACGCATTGACCAGGCGCTGTCGTCGTACAATCGCGCTATCCAGATCGACCCGCAATTGCCGCTCCCCCAGGCGGGACGGTGTCAGGCGTTGCTGATTGCCAACGATCTCGATCGCGCCCTGGCTGCGTGCGATCGCGCCTTACAAGCCGACGGATCTTGGCAACCGCGCAATCCCGCCTTCGGTTGGGCGTTACGGGGTCGGGTGTTGCAGCGAATGGAACGCTACGATCGCGCCCTGGACTCCTACGACAACGCCTTGGCACTCAAACCGGACGACGCCACCACTTGGACGCGACACGGCGAAATTCTCAACCGACTGGGACGCCACGCCGAAGCCCTCACGTCTCACGATTGGGCGGTGCAAATTCGCCCTCAATACGCCCTGGGACTGGCGAACCGCTGCGCCACCCTGAGTCAGTTGGGACAGTTTGACGATGCCTTAGCCGCGTGCGACAAATCCTTACAAGAGGGAGACGCACAGTGGGGCGAGTGGGGATCTGCCTTTGCTTGGAATCAGCGGGGAAATGCCCTCATCGGTCAGGGGAGTTACGAGGAGGCGTTGGGTTCCTTCGCCCGCGCGATCGCCTTGCAACCCGATTACGCTGCCCCCTGGAGCAATCGCAGCGTCGCCTTGTGGAATTTAGGACGGTTTCGAGATGCCCTCGCCGCCACCGAACAGGCGATCGATCTGGCTCCGAATTCGTCGCGCGCCTGGTTCAATCGCGGTCGCATCCTCGCCACCTTGGGACGCACGGACGAGGCAATTTCGGCGTACGATTTTGCCTTGGAAGGGGATGCTAACTTTGGCGACGATCCTACCCTAGCCGATATTTGGGTGAATCAGAGCGCCCTGTTTTGGCGGGTGGAGCGTTACGGCGATGCGGTGTTGGCTGCCGATCGCGCGATCGCCCTCGATTCAAATCTGCCTGAAGCGCACTACAATAAGGGTTTAGCGCTAATGGCACAAGGACGCTACCCCGAAGCGGCAGAGGCTTACAACAGCGCGATTAATCTCGATACCGACAATGCCGATTTTTGGGCGGGTCAGGGGATTGCGCTGCGACACATGGCGAACTATCCCGACGCGATCGCGGCGCTGGAAAAGGCGTTGGAGCTAGAGCCAAATCACCCGCAAGCGCAACAGAATTTGGCGATCGCGCGGGAGCGGGTGGGTGGAGCCGATTAATTAAGAGTTAAAACGGGCGATTGAGCTACAATCGAGTTAATCGATTCACTATAAATCTATTTTTGAATCCCTGCCTCATGTGGGGTGCTGGTTCTAAATCTAACGATGACTTCGATCCTCGGAATAACGCTCGCGATTACAACTGTATTGGTCGCTATTGCTTTTGTTCTCGCCTATCAGTTTGCAAAATCGCAACAGCAACGTTGGCTGCAAAAGTTCGAGCCAGACCGTCAACCATACACTCAATGCAAGATTGGCTATATCGATCGCGATAAAATCACGAGAAAACGATTAAAAGACATTCAACGAACGAATTTAGGAGTGTTATTCTATGGCGAAGATTGGGCGCGTTGTGTCGTCGGCGATCGCACTGCCAAAGATAATGTCAAAATCCTAGACTTCGATCGCGATAGCCAACTCACCCTTTTAACCCTTCAATCGTGGATGGTCAACCTTCCGCCGCTAATTCGTTGGACTCAAGGCGATCGCAGTTATTACTTTGTTGCAACTAATGCATTGGGAATTGCCGACGATCGCAAAACGCAAACCCTATTTTCCCAATTATCCCCTCATTTTAACGGCTGCACCATCTACTACGGAAATCCTAAACCCTGGGTAACGCGGCTGACTATTTTTACACTGGTACTAACGCTTTGTCTGTCGGGAAATGCCATTGTAACGGGTTGGCGCTTGCCATTTCAAGCAGGAGTTGGATTTGTCGATATTGCTCCCAGTGGCGATATTTTTGCTGCCAGTCCAACCAATTTGTATCGCTTGGATGCTAGCGGGAATTTACAGGATCGATATGCGTTAAAGAATTTTGGGATTACCGAAGGACTCGCCGATATTCACGCGATCGATCGCAACCAATTTTTACTAGCAGATTGGCAAACGGGAACCCTACAACGCTGCCAGCTCGACCAAAAAAGTTGTCAAGTTTTACCTAATTTTCAAGAAAATTTATCGTCCGATTCAACTTTTAACAGGACATTAAAATTAACGGTCGATCGCCAACGCGGATTAATTTACGCCACCGATACCGCACGCCATCGTTTGGTTGCATTAACCCTAGAGGGAGAAGAAGTCGAAAGCACGCGCGGTGGCGAGATAAAACTGTGCTTTCCCAATGGCATTACCTTGAGTGGCGAGGGAAAAGTTGTCATTGCAGATACAAATAATTTTCGCGTCGTGACTTGGTCGGTTAACGAGCGAGGACTCGAACTCACTCCCGACCGACAAATCGATTTCGTTCGACCGCCTCGACCCAATACAGCGTGTATTCCCAGCGAACAACCGCGCGAGCAAAATCCAATCGTGCGAGATATTAATGC
Organism: uncultured bacterium; assembly: GCA_964420595.1. Taxonomy (GTDB): domain Bacteria; phylum Cyanobacteriota; class Cyanobacteriia; order Cyanobacteriales; family Geitlerinemataceae; genus CAYQUF01. Next base: position 658 of record CAYQUF010000076.1, on the reverse strand, counting down.
ATTATCTAGCGTCGATCGAGAATACCGAATTGAAGGCGAACCTGTAGCGTTAGAAGTCGCGCAATCGGGGCGAGTGTTTCCCACATTTGTCGAACAAGATCGGTTGGGATTTTGGTGGGTTTTAGTGGGCGATCGCGACTTATCACGAGACAACATTTTGCGGTTCGATCCCAATTGGGAAAATCCCCAACGGGTAGCTTTAGCAGGAGAAGCAGATATTTACCGTTTGGCGGTTGGGAGCGATCGCATTTTAGTCACTTTACCGGAGCAATACGACCTGCGATCGATCTCGCTGGAAGATCTAACAGTTAGCTCCTTTGGCGATAAAGCATTTCGAGATGCTCTAAAAGCCGAAGAACGCTCGGAAATATACCTGCGGCGATCGCACCAATCGAGTATCGCGATCGCTCTATTTGGCGTTCTATTTTTGCTGGGAATTGTCGTTTGGGAACAACGGCAAAAATTCGTCGATCTAGTTCGCCTCGACCCAACCCTCTAGTTGCGATAAAGGTAGTGGCGTGACACGGCTAAAATAGTGCAATGGAAAATTGCTGTAATTCTTACCTGTTCGGGCAGAGAAGAAAATCACAAAGCACCAAATTAGCTGTGTCACGCCAGTAGGGTGCGTTGCGGCACAGATCCATCGAGATAAGTCACA
>CAYQUF010000075.1:0-21782 GCA_964420595.1 uncultured bacterium | reverse complement strand
AATCTAGTGCAAACTTGCAATGCCCACCTCCCCATAAACTTAGAAAGTCTACAAAACCGAATTTTGTCTATAGCAGCGAGCGCTCGTGTATTAACCATCCAACCGGATCGAGTCATTGGGTAGGGGCGGTTCGCGAACCGACCTTACGCGGCGCAGATCTCAATTATCATCCCAGTTCAAACCAACAAAAAAACGGGCAGGCAAATTGCCCGCCCCCAGGAAAACGACGCTTTCAACCCCAACTAACCAAAAATACTGCCAAAAAAGTCGATCGCCTCTTTCAACGCCGCAATAAACGTATCGATTTCCTCGCGAGTATTGTAGAAATACAGGCTCGCCCGTGCGGTCGATTGAATGCCTAAATGGCGGTGTAACGGTTGCGTGCAGTGGTGTCCCGCGCGAATGGCAACCCCTGCTTGATCTAAAATCGTCGAGAGATCGTGGGGATGAATTTCGCCCGAGGTAAACGACGCCAACGCCGTGCGACCGCTACCATCCGGATTCGGTTGCGGACCGTAAACCGTGACATCGGACAGAGTGTTTAACTGCTCGAACAAATAGGTCGTCAATTGTTTTTCATAGGCATAGATATTTTCCATGCCAATATTCGACAAATAATCGACCGCCGCTCCCAACGCGATCGCCTCTCCAATCGCAGGAGTTCCCGCCTCAAACTTATGCGGCACGTCAGCATACGTCGAATGGTCTAAAAACACATCGGCAATCATCTCGCCACCGCCGAGAAATGGCGGCATTTCCCGCAATAAATCCAGCTTGCCGTACAAGAATCCAATCCCCGTCGGGGCGCACATTTTATGACCCGACGCCACTAACCAATCGCAGCCGATATCCCGCACGTCAATCGGCATATGCGGCACGCTTTGGCAAGCATCAATTAGCACCTTTGCCCCATGCTCGCGGGCGATCGCGCTAATTTCTTTCACCGGGTTCGTACATCCGAGCGTATTAGAAACGTGAACCACCGACACCAATTTCGTCTTCTCCGAAACGAGCGATCGAAACTGGTCTAGATTGAATTCTTGCGTGTCCGTCAGTTCGACAAATTTGAGTACCGCTCCCGTTTTTTGAGCCACAATCTGCCAGGGAATCAAATTACTGTGGTGTTCCATCACCGACAGAATAATTTCATCCCCCGGTTGCAATTGATTTTGCGCCCAAGCATAGGCAACCAAATTAATCGCTTCGCTGGCATTGCGGGTATATACAATTTCTTGACGCGAGGGGGCATTCACAAACGCCGCCACCTTATCGCGGGCTGCCTCATACGCATCCGTGGCGCGACCGCTGAGGGTGTGTACCCCTCGGTGAACGTTGGAATTGTCAAACTCGTAATAGTGCCGCAGGGCATCGAGAACCGCATTCGGTTTCTGAGACGTCGCGGCATTGTCGAGATAAACCAGCGGCTTACCGTTGACTTCCTGTTGCAAAATCGGGAAGTCCTTGCGAACCTTATCGGCGAGCAGTCTTTCTTGGGTTGCGATCATGGGCTTGAAGGGGGGTTACACGTTCGTAGTCAACGCTTTAGCGTTTTCCCCTAGCGGGGATTGGGGGAGAATGTAGGGGCTTGGTCTCCAAGCCCTTCCCCATCGTGGCGACCGATCAATCAATCCGACACGCCACGCATTGAGCCAGGATATGGCGAATCGTCTCCACCGGGACGCGATTGAGGATATCCGCCGCAAACGCATCGATGAGCAAATTGCGGCTGCGTTGGCGGTCTAAACCGCGACTTTGCAGGTAAAACACCTCATCCTCGTCCAACTGGCTGACCGTGGCACCGTGGGAACACTTGACGTTATCGGCGACAATTTCGAGTTGCGGCTTCGTATTCGCTCGTGCTTTGGGCGAGAGCAGCAAATTGCGGTTGAGCTGGCTGGCATTGGTCAATTGCGCCGCTTTCGGCACGCAAACCCGACCGTTAAACACCGAGTGGGCTTTGTCGGCAATAATGCACTTGTGCAATTGATCCGCCGTGCCATTGGGATAGTTGCACGCCACCAGGCTGTGGGTATCGGCGAGCTGTTTGCCCGACACCAAGGTCAAACCGTTGAGTTGGGTATTGGTGCCTTCGCCAGTTTGATAGACTTCCAGGTTGTGCCGCGACAGTTTCGCGCCCAAATCGATCGTGTGACAGGCGTAGTAGCTATCGCGAGCTTGCGACACGGCAGTTTTGCCGATGTGGAAGGCTTCCCCGGCATCTCGCTGGAGGCGGGTGCAATCGACGCGAGCGTTTTCGTCCACCCAAACTTCGGTGACGGGGTTGGTGAAATACACGCTTCCCGACGGCGAATCCGGGCATCCCTCCGCCGTGGAGGTATATTGCTCGACGAGGGTGACGCTGCTGCTGCGCTCGGCGACCACCAAGCAACGGGGGTGAGACAGGGTGGGGGTTTCGTCCGTGGTCGAGATAAACAGCAATTGGATCGGCGTTTCCACAATGGTATTGCGCGCCACCCATACCACCGCCGCATCGCTGAAGCTGGCGGTATTGAGGGCGGTAAACACTTCTTTGCCCCCTTCTTGCTGTCCCAGGTATTCCCCGGCGCGATCGCGGTATTGTTGGGGTAAATTGGCTAAATTGCCCACATACACGCCATCCGGCAAGGCGTCGGTCGCAGACAGGTTGGGGGCGTAGGTGCCGTTGACGAATACCAGGCGGCTTTGGCGGGTTTCGGGTAAGATTAAAGTCGCGATCGCCTCTTGCGACAATTCGATCGCCCGCGCAGACTCGAAACTCACCTGCAACAGCGGCGAGAGATCCGTAAACCGCCATTCCTCATCCCGGGTGGTGGGAATCGCCAACTCGTGGGTCCACGCCGAAGCGCGATCGCGCACTTGGTTCAACCACGCCGTTGTATTATCGTCCAGGGACGACGATACCGCCGGACGCCGTTCTAACAACTGCGACAGATAGGAAACTGGTTGTTTGGTAATCGCTTGCGTACTCATTACACCCCCGCTCCGGCTGCGTGCTTCTCGACAACCCAGTCATAACCCTTCTCTTCCAGTTCGAGGGCTAATTCTTTGGTGCCGCTGGTAATCATGCGCCCGCCTTGCATCACGTGGACGATATCGGGTACCACGTAATCGAGCATCCGCTGGTAGTGGGTAATCAGCAGCATGGCGTTATTCTCGTTCGCCAATTGGTTGACGCCGTTCGCCACCACTTTGAGCGCGTCGATATCCAAACCGGAATCCGTCTCGTCCAGCACCGCCAGGGTCGGCTCCAGCATTGCCATTTGCAAGATTTCGTTGCGCTTCTTCTCGCCGCCGGAAAAGCCTTCGTTCAAGCTGCGGTTGAGGAAACTCGGATCCATTTTGACGATATCGAGCTTCTCGTTCACCAGCTCCTCGAAATCGAACGCATCCAGTTCCTCCAACCCCTGATGCTTGCGGTGGGAGTTGCAGGCGACCCGCAGGAAGTCTAAATTGCTGACCCCCGGAATTTCGATCGGGTATTGGAACGCCATAAAGATTCCGGCAACGGCGCGTTCCTCGGGATCCAATTCGAGCAAATTCTGCCCTTTGTAGACGATTTCGCCCCCGGTAACTTCATAATCGGGGTGTCCGGCGAGAACCTTGGACAGCGTACTCTTACCGGAACCATTCGGTCCCATGATGGCGTGAATTTCGCCCGCTTTGAGTTCTAAGGTCACGCCTTTGAGAATTTCGGTGCCTTCGACGGTGGCAGTTAAATCTCGAATCGAGAGAATGACTTCGCTATTTTCCTTGATCATCGTTAATCGCGAACTGGGTGAAAATGGGCAAAAAAAGGGACGCCTGCGGCGAGGGGGCAGGCACCCCATTCCAATGGCAGGGCAAACGGCCGTTCGCCCCTACGTTAACCGACCGTTCCTTCGAGTTTGAGGCTCAACAGGCGATCCGCTTCAACGGCGAATTCCATCGGCAGGACGTTGAATACGTCTTTACAGAAACCGCTGATAATCATCGAGACGGCATCTTCTTCCGAGATTCCCCGTTGGGCGAAGTAGAACAACTGGTCTTCCCCAATTTTGGAGGTCGAGGCTTCGTGTTCCATCTTGGCGGTGTCGTTGCGCACCTCGATGTAAGGGAAGGTGTTGGCTTCGGCATTGTCGCCGATGAGCATCGAGTCGCACTGGGAGTAGTTGCGCGCGCCCTCGGCTTTCGGTCCCATTTTCACCAGACCGCGATAGCTGTTTTGGGACTGACCCGCCGAAATTCCCTTGGAAATAATCGTGCTGCGGGTGTTTTTGCCGATGTGAACCATCTTGGTGCCGGTGTCGGCTTGCTGGTAGTTGTTGGTCAGGGCGACGGAGTAGAATTCGCCGACGGAGTTATCGCCGACCAATACGCAACTGGGATATTTCCAGGTAATCGCCGAGCCGGTTTCGACTTGCGTCCAAGAGATTTTGGAGTTGACCCCTTGGCACAGTCCCCGCTTGGTGACGAAGTTGTAGATGCCGCCTTTGCCGTCTTCGTCGCCCGCGAACCAGTTTTGCACCGTGGAGTATTTGATTTCGGCGTTATCCAGGGCGACCAGTTCCACCACTGCCGCGTGCAGTTGATTGGTGTCGAACATGGGGGCGGTGCAGCCTTCGAGATACGACACGGAACTGGCTTCTTCGGCGACGATTAGGGTGCGCTCGAACTGACCGGACTCGCCGTTGTTAATGCGGAAGTAGGTGGACAGTTCCATCGGACATTGCACGCCTTTGGGAACGTAGACGAAGGAACCGTCGCTAAATACGGCGGAGTTGAGGGCGGCGAAGTAGTTGTCGCCCACGGGAACCACGCTGCCGAGGTATTTCTCGACTAAGTCCGGATGGTGCTGGAGTGCTTCGGAAATGGAGCAGAAGATGACGCCGGCTTCGGCGAGTTTTTCTTTGAAGGTGGTGGCGACGGAGACGCTATCGAAGATGGCATCGACCGCCACGTTGGACAGGCGTTTTTGCTCCGACAGGGGAATGCCCAGTTTCTCGAAGGTGTCGAGCAGGGCGGGATCGACTTCGTCGAGGCTCTTTTTCTTCTCTTCTTTCTTTTTAGGAGCCGAGTAGTAGACGATATTTTGATAGTCGATGGGGGGATGCTTGACGTGCGACCAGGTCGGCTCTTTCATTTGCAGCCATTTGCGGTACGCTTTGAGGCGAAATTCGAGCATGAATTCTGGCTCGTCTTTTTTCGCCGAGATGGCGCGCACGACATCTTCGTTTAAGCCGCGAGGCAAGGAATCGGCTTCAATGTCGGTGACGAAGCCGTATTTGTAGGGTTGGTTGACTAGGGTTTTAACGCTGGCACTCATCGGTCGTGTTTTCTCCTCTCGTATCTAGCGATGTATCGCTACAGGGTTTTAGGGCTGGGACTGAGGCGATCTTAAATTCAGGGGTTGGCAAATTATCGACATTTAGCTATTTAGTTGTATTTAGATAGTAAATGTCAGAGTCGCGTTCGGTCTAGTGGGCGATCGCCCGCTCGTCGCGATGAATTACTCGTACTGGCTGGTGGTGTTGCGAATTTCGTCGAAGCTGATGTCCTGGCGCTCCCCAGAAAAGTCATTCTCGGGGGTCAGGAATAACATGCAGTGACACTCTTTGCGCTCGCGCATGGGAACGCAAGGGCAGTTCCAGTAGGAGGCTTTGACCTCGGCTTCTTTGTCTTCGTAGTGACGACAGGGACACAGGGGCGAGCCGTATTCGTCCTTGTGTTTGGCCAAGCCTTCGATCACTACGGCGGTAATGCTGGGGTCGGCACAAAAATAAGTACCCGTGCGCTTGGCATAGGCTTCGGAAAACTGCCGCATCGCTTCGAGGCTCTTGTCTGTAGCTTGTTGGGGACCGGCTTGTGGATTCATAAGTACAGTGAAAACAAACGACTTACGTCTATAATGGGGTAAAACAACAAGCTTGTTGCTTAATTCTATTTTTAGGTTAGTTTAGCAACAGGCAAGTTGTCAAAGTCAACGCTGATTTTTGCAACTGCCTTGCCGCATTCCATTTGGGGAAGGACAATGACGATGGCGATCTCTCAGCAAGCGACCACCAAAGACGACATTCTGAAGTATTTGCTCAAACACGGTCAAGCCAAGGCACGGGAACTCGCAGACGCGCTAGCCATTAGCCCGCAAGCGATTCGCCGCCACCTGAAGGACTTGGAATCGGAGGAGCTGATCCGGCACCACTCGGTGCAAAACGGCATGGGTCGTCCCCAGCACGTTTACGATTTAACCGAGGCGGGGCGCGATCGCTTTCCGAGCCGCTATGATGATTTTGCCGTATCTTTGCTCGATACGCTCGCCGAAACGGTCGGTCAAGACCAAGTAGGTTCCCTACTCGCCAAGCAGTGGGACCGCAAAGCTCAGGCGTATCGGCAACGTTTGGGCGACGCGCCGCTGCCGGATCGGGTGGCGGAGTTGGTGGAGTTACGTCGGGCTGAAGGCTATATGGCAGAATGGTTTGAGGTCGGATCCGGCAACGGCAACACCGCGCCGAAATACTTCATCGCCGAATACAATTGCGCGATTTCCAATGTTGCCGAATCGTTTCCAAGCGTTTGCTCTCACGAGTTGCAAATGTTCGAGCGGGTGTTGCCCGATTGCAGCGTGGAGCGCACCCACTGGCAGATTGATGGCGAACACCAGTGCGGTTATTTGATTCAGGCGAAACCGTAACGGACAAAACCCGAGAACCGACAGAAGTGATTTGAGGAGAGTTGATGGTACAGCAACCGTCTCCACAGTTTTTGACGCGCGAAGATTCGGAAAAGGTCGATGCGGCACTGCTGGCATCCCACGAAAAGTTTCTAACCCGGCTGACGCTGTCTTCGCTGGAGTTATTGCGCTATATCGCTAAGGACGAAGGGGTGGCGATTGAAGATTTGACGTCCGATCGGGTGATTGCCTGGTTCGAGCGCGATGCCAAAGTGAGGCGGGAACAGGGACCGGAGGCAGCGGTATTGAAGTGGTAGGCGATCGCCCTCACAATTTTAGCGCGATCGCGATCGCTTTCATCTCTCGGGTTCGATCGCACGCGATTGCTTTTTTCTCGACGATAGTGAGAACATCGATTTCAACTGACTTCGATGCCACCAAGACCTCTGTGTTGTCAAAACGCTATCTCCGAGACGATCGTGCGCGTCTGGAATACTAAAAGCGTGACGCGATCCGAACGTCAAACTCTGATGGATGCCTTGCTCGATTACCGCATTGGCAGTGAAGAAAAAGCCGCGATCGATCGACTGCTCCACGCGATTCGTCGGGGGTGGTTGCAACTGATGGACTGACGAGATGGCGGGGGGCGATGGAATTGGCGATCGAAACCGTCTAAGATTGAAAATTGCGATCTGAGTGGGGGACGTGCGGACGTACGTCTTCTTTGCTGTTTGGGATCGTCGCCAGCTTTCGCCGCACCCATGACCAAACTGATTATCCAAATTCCGTGTTACAACGAGGAACGCACCCTCGGCGTGACCCTTTCGGCTTTACCGCGCGAACTTCCCGGCGTTGACGAGATCGAGTGGCTGATTGTGGACGATGGTAGTCGCGATCGCACGGTGGAAGTCGCCAAAGCCTGCGGGGTGGATCGCATCGTTCGGTTTGCGACCAATCAAGGACTGGCGAAGGCGTTTGTGGCGGGGTTGGAGGCGTCGTTGCGTGCCGGTGCCGATATTATTGTCAATACGGATGCGGACAATCAATACTGTGCCGAGGATATTCCCAAGTTAATCGAACCCATTTTATCGGGACGCGCCGACATGGCGATCGGGGTGCGACCCATCGAGCAAATCGAACACTTTTCGCCCGTGAAAAAGGTGTTGCAAAAACTTGGCAGTTGGGTGGTGCAAATTGCCAGCAATACTAAGGTCGCCGACGCACCTAGCGGGTTTCGCGCCTTCAGCCGGGAAGCGGCGATGCAGTTGAATGTATTTAACGAATATACGTATACCCTGGAAACGATTATTCAGGCGGGACGGCGAGGAATGTCGGTGGCGTCGGTGCCGATTCGGGTGAATGCAGACTTGCGACCGTCGCGATTGGTGAAAAGCATTCCGGCGTACATTCAGCGATCGGCGTTTACGATTTTGCGCATCTTTATGACGTACAAGCCGATGCGCTTTTTCTTCATTCTCGGCAGTTTTCCGTTTGGAATCGGGTTTGGGTTGGGGGTACGCTGGCTTGTTTATTTCTTTGCCGGAACCGATCGCACTCGAATTCCTAGTTTGATTTTGGCGGCAATTTTGATGTTGATGGGGTTTCAGTTGTGGATTTTTGGGTTGATTGCCGATCTGATGGCGGTCAATCGCAAGTTACTGGAGGAGTTGCAATTGCGAACGAGGCGATCGGATATGGAGAAACGGGATAGGTAGCTGGTTAAAAAATCATCACAAAGACACAAAGAGCATAAAGGAAAATTTGTCTGTGTTTGGGAAAAAGAAAACGCGCGATCGCTCGCTTTTAAAAATTTTGAGATTAAGTTATCGATCGACTCACCGAGTTGCAAGCCGTTATCAATATATTCTTGCATCTTATCTCTGATTCCCCTGGCGGATTCGGTGTAAATCCTGCCAAAACGCCTCCCGCGTCACCGCATCGAAACCCTTAGCCCTGGCTGGGGGAGAATCGCCCCGTCCCCACCCCATCCGTTGCAAAACGCGAAACCGTATATTTACAAAAGCTTTACCCAACCGCCGCAACTTTCTACGATTTCGCGCCCTCTGCTATCTCGCCGACGAGTGCGGTATCGATATCCAGTCCCTGAGCGGAACTTAAAGCGTTGGGTGGATTGGCTGTCGAGGTCGGTTGGCTCGAACGCAATCACCTCTCGCCGAAGCAGTCGAGGCGGAATCCCGTTCATGGAACTTAATCAATTAATGTATCCGATTGTGGGAGCAAAACCATGGCAGCACAGGCAATGCCACTAAATCGCCACCAAGAGATTAAAAGATTTTGAAGTCCTTGAACTTCCCCGCGAAACTCTTTAAGATGAAAGTGGTTCTGCGATAGCGAAGGAAGGATCTGGAGGAGACCGCCCGATATCGGTCATCCGAACTCCAGTATTGTTTTGCTGACTTTAAACAGCACTTGCATCATTTATTTGGATTAATTTTCGCCAGATAAAGGGGAAAGACGGTACGACTTTCTTCGTCAGTATCGCAATCGAAGGAGGAAAGTCTCATGAGTAGTCTTGTCCAACGGCAACAAAAGCCGGATATTACTAAACTTTGGGATCGATTTTGCCACTGGGTCACCAGTACGAACAACCGATTTTACGTGGGTTGGTTCGGGATCTTAATGATTCCCACCCTGCTGACGGCAGCGGTTTGCTTCGTGCTGGCATTTATCGCCGCACCGCCTGTGGATATGCTCGGCACCCGCGAACCGGTCATGGGGTCGATTATGGACGGTAATAATATTATCAGTGCCGCGATCGTTCCGACCTCAGCCGCGATCGGATTGCACCTGTATCCGATTTGGGAAGCCAGCTCCATGGCGGAATGGCTCTACAACGGCGGTCCCTACCAGCTCATCGTCTTACACGCCCTGATTGGGATTTGGGCGTACCTCGGTCGGCAGTGGGAACTGAGCTATCGCCTCGGAATGCGTCCTTGGATCGCTTTAGCGTTCTCGGCTCCTGCCGCTGCTGCCACGGCTGTCTTACTAATCTATCCCATCGGTCAGGGCAGCTTTTCGGAGGGACTACCCCTCGGGATTGCCGGAACGTTTAATTTCATGTTCGCGTTCCAAGCCGACCACAATATCTTGATGCATCCGTTCCACATGCTCGGCGTGGCTGGCGTGTTTGGCGGTGCGTTGCTGAGTGCCTTGCACGGTTCGTTGGTGACTTCAACTCTGGTGCGCGAAACCAGCGACCTCGAATCTGCCAATGCGGGTTATAAATTCGGTCAACAGGAAGGAACTTACAACCTGCTTGCCGGTCACTGGGGTTTTCTCGGTCGCTTGACGGTTCCGGCTTTGGCATGGCGCAATAGCCGCGCGGTTCACTTCTCGTTAGTGGCACTTCCGACGATTGGCATTTGGTTTGCAACTCTTGGTATTGGCGTGATGGCGTTTAACCTGAATGGGTTTAACTTCAACCACTCCATTCTCGACAGTCAGGGCAATGTTATCCGCACCGATGCCGACTTGATCAACCGTGCCAATTTGGGAATTCAGGTGATGCACGAACCCAACGCACACCACTTCCCGATGGTGCTGGCAGGTGGCGAGTCAATGCCAGTGAGTGTTGCTTCTAGTCCGACAATTGGCGGCTAGGTTTTTGACTCAACTCAATCTCGTGGAGCGTTCCATTTGGTGGGGCGCTCTTTTCTTATTGGGGCAATTGTTCGCTTGCCAACTCTCGCAGATCCCATTCGTCCAGCCGAATCCAATTTCGTTGGAATTGATGTCGTCGAGGATGGGTTGCACTCGTTCGAGAAATGGGAAATCAATCATCAATGCGACGAAGGCATCGTTGGGATTGATTTTCAACTCGTGCCAGGATCCTTCGCTCTCGGGAGTCTAGTGCGGAATCAGCTTAGAGGAGTCCACTCATCTGATTGCTGTAGCTTCGATCGCGTTTTCTTATCTGTAAAGAAGCGGGTCAATCCGCAGTCCTCGCAGATAGCCGGATAGAGTCTGGCACGTTTACCTCTCGTGAAGTTTCCCAAAGCTGGCAGGTAGTCGGTAGCTTCACCGTAACTGGAGATCCCGTTAAGGTATAGATAGATATTACGGCTACCGCAGTTTGGGCATGGAGTCATTCTTTCAGTTATTTTTGCCATTGTATTTCTTCCTTGAGACTGCGAAATTAGGGTAACTCCCATCAATAATTTGGCGTCAAGTCCCTGCAATATAACTCCAATTTACCAAACCCATCGCTAAAAAATAAACGCTACATTCAATTCCCACCCTTCCTCGTGACGGTGAATTTCGATTTGGCGAATGAACTCGCGGAAGTAAAAGCGGCGCTCGGATTCGGAGAGATCGAACCAAAACTGACGAATGGAGACGGTTTCAGCGGTCGATCGCAAGTTGACGGGAGGCAGTTGGGCGAGTTTGCTTTGTAATTCCGACAGTTCGGTGCGAAGCTTGTAGGCGCGCAATTCGGCGGTTTCGGCGTCGAGAATGCCTTGCTGTTGTAAGTCGGGCAATTGCGCCAGAATCTTTTCCTTGTCAGCGATCGCCTCTTGTAACGATTCCTTCACCCGATCCATATCCGGGAGGGACAATCCCTCGACCGCGCGGGTAAAATCCCGACAGATGCGATCGATGGTTTGTTCTAAAACGGTTTGATAGGGCAAAGCGCGACATTTCGGTTGCTTCGGACAGCGATCGGGACGCAGGTAGAGGTATTCTTGTTGTTTTCCCCGACGGGTAACCCGCGCCACCGTCAGCCGAGTTTGGCATTCGCCGCACACGACCAATCCGGCGAGCGATCGCGGCGCACTGGCAGTTCGGGGAGGAAGGCGTCGGTTGCGGCGCAGCAGGCGATCCACTTGCGCGGCTTCTTCCCGCGACAGAATTGGAACGTGGGTATCGGCAATGGTTTCGCCGTTGTGATAGGCGAGGTCGCCGCGATAGGCGGGATTGGTCAGCCAGCGGCGTCCGGTGGAAACGGAGATTTTTTTGCCGTATCGCTTGGCGAGGTAGCGAACGGCACCTCGCAGGGAACCGTAGAGCAGGAAATGCTCGAAAAAGTCTTTGACGACTGGAGCGGTGGCGCGATCGATGGCGTAGCGATCTTTGCCGCGTCGGTAGCCGTAGGGGGGTTTTCCGGGTGGGGGTAAGGCTTTGACTCGCTTGCGCGCGTGACCTTGGCGAATGCGGCGGCTGCGTTGGTGGGTTTGGACGCGATCGAACAGTTCGAGTAGGTCGAGGCGATCGAGATCGCTGGCGTTGCAATCGATCTCCGATTGGGTGGCGACGACGCGAACGCCGAGGGATTGGAGTTTAAATAGGCGATCGCGCACTTGTCGCGCCGAGTCTCCCAGTTCTTCTAATTGTCGCACCAACAGGTAATCGACGCCGTCGGTTTCGCACTCGGTTAAGAGTTGCGCCAACTGCTGGCGTTCTCCTAAATCTTGATAGATTTTATCCACGTCCCATCCCCAAATGGTGGGGTCGGGAGGGGTTTCCAGGAGGGGATCGCTATAGGCGTAGGCGACAATTCTCATGCGGCACTGATTTCGATAACGTTCCCGTCGGGATCGCGCGCAAACAGAGCGGCTCGACCGGAAGCACTCATTTGGAAGGGATAGCCGTTGGCTTGCAATTGCTGTTTGGCTTCGTCCAAGTCTGCCACAGCCAGCGCGACGTGACGGTTGCGTCCCCATTTTTGGGGATTTTGCAATTCCACTTCAACCTCGGTATCGACGATGAGGTGAATTTGGTAGTCGCCGATTTGATACCAGGCTCCAGGATATTTTAACGGACGATCCACTTTCGGCAAGCCTAGCACTTGTCCGTAGAATTTCTCGGCTTTGGCGAGGTCGCTGACCAGGATGGCGGTGTGGAGGCATCGGGTGATTTGCATGGCGTGTCGGAGCAGTGCGAGGGTCAACGATCGCTATTGTCGCCGAGAAAGGTAGTCTCGTTAACCGAATTGGAACGATTTATGTTAGAAACTACTCAAAGTACGACATAAAAATTTACGGTTTTTGAGAAAGCTTATGAAACTCAATCGCACTGTTCTGGCTATTGCGTCTACCGTCGCTGTTGCTAGCGGGGTGGCTCTCACGAGCGATCGCGCCGATGCGTGTGCGTTCTCTAAAGCTGCGGCTGGTGGGAATAACCTGTCGAGTGGCTTATTCGATGGCGGATCGAGCGATAAAACGCTGAAAATTCTCGGGATCGTGACGGGTGGTTTGGCTGCGACTGGCGCGATCGCGGGTGGGATCGCCTATGGTGCCTCTCGCTTGAATCGTGCCGATGCTCCGGTGGCGAATGCCGATCTGGAAAACCTCGAAACTGAAACCGAGATCGTGTGGTCGGATGCAGCGCCTTCTGAGGAGGTGGCGACTGATGCCGAACGCGATGTGGCGTTGACCCGATAGGAATGGCGTCTTGGGGATAGGAACGCGATCGCTGCTGTTTCTATTCCCACGGTCGATCGTGGAAATTTATGTTGGCAGGCTAGATGTTTGGTTCCGCAGCTACTAGCGAAACCCAAATCCTATTTCAGTGGCATTTTACTGCCGCAATGACAGTATTATATCACAATACTGACTAACATCTACCCGATTGATGGGAAATTTAGATCGCGAACGTCAGTTGGTATCTGGTTAGTCGCTATATGGGAAAGCGAGCAGAATTCGCTTCAATTCTACTGGATCGATCGGGCTAAAATAGGGCATTATCGTAGGTTGGGTTGAGGCACGAAACCCAACATTAACAAGGCTTTTGTTGGGTTTCCTTCGTCAACCCAACCTACATTTAGAGCGATCGATCCATTACAACTGTGTGTCCTTGTGGTGAATTAGAACAAAAGCCAACCGAATTAGCACTACTGGCTGATTATTTTATCGCGATCGCCCGCCGTTTCAAACCGCTTCTCCCAACTCTGATAATTCGCCTTCGCCTCCCGCGCAATCGACGAAAACGCCAACACCTGGGACACGCTCCAATTCACCAGCGACAGCGGAAACTTCAGGGGTCGCGCGATATCGAGAAATAGCACCACGCGATAGCCATCGGTGCGATTCCAAGCCTCGTGAGGAAAGGTGTCGTCGAAAATCAAACTTTTCCCTTCCTCCCAGTGCGCCACTTCATTTCCAATGCGAATGCCGCATTCTGTCGTCGGTTCGGGAACTCGCAAGCCGAGGTGATAGCGAATTAATCCCTTATGCTTGCCGCGATGTTCGGGAATGTGTTTTCCCGGCGCGAGGATTGAGAAAAAGGCAACTTTCAATCCCGGAATATCTTTAATTAGATTCCAGGTTTGCGGACAGCGATCGCAATTTTTTTGCGCCACAAATCCAAACGCATAGAAATAATAGGTTTTCCAGCCGCTATCTTGCGAAATCCGCTGCTGGCGGGGCATGATGTCTTGGAAGTTGGGCAGTTCCCCCACCCGTTCGAGAACCCCGTCTAACTCTTGGCGAATAACGTGCCAATTGGCTTCGAGATTCTTCGACCAGGGAAATTGTTCCGGAGTAAAAAAGACCGAATCGCCGACAAGGGAATATTCCGGCACCAAGCTTTCGATCTTCTTGACTGCTGGCGTATTGACAATGGCTTTCACCCAATCTTTGTTCACGATCGCGTTTCTCTCCTAAACTACAAAATCAGCGATAATTGTCGGAACACCAAACCTCCCGCTCCACCGACAATCCCGCCAAAAATTGACGATCCTCGCTGACGTGCGGAAACTTGAGATGGTGTTCGGGAATGCCTCGGTACAGCAATCGCTGGCGCAGACAAGCAAAACTTCCCGATTCTAAAATCCGCAAGCGAGGTGGCGGGACTTGGGTGCGGCGTTTGACCGCGTAAGAGGTATGGATCTGTTGCAAATGGCGATCGAACCGCTGTAAAAATGCCTGGGGGTCGGATAAACGCTGTCCCGGCGATAGTTCGATATTGACCAAATAAGGTGGCGGCGTTTCAGCGTCCGACAGGGTAATGCAGAAATTCTCCAACACCAGGTCGAACTCGTGCTGTAATTGCCGCATCGCCTGCACCGCATGGAATTCCGTGGTTTTTTCAGTAGTAGACGAGAGCAATCCGCCGCGACGGTGGCGAAACGCAATCATCGGGGTTTTGTAACAAAATCCCACCACTTCCACCACGTCGCCAATGTCGTAGCGATAGAAGCCGTTGTAGTTGGTGACCAAAATGCGATAGGTTTGACCGACTTGCACTTCTTCGGCGAGGAGGGTTTTGGGAGATTCGGCGTCCCATTGGTCGGGGGGAATAAACTCGTAAAATCCAGATTCGATCGCCAAAATGCTACCGTTATCGTTCAGTTGGCGATAAATCCCGAATGCCGTTTCCGCCGAAGCGTAGACGCCGCCGAAGACAGGGGTATCGCCGAAATACTGGGGAAATCGCTGCAAGTAGAAATCCGAGGTTCCCCCCAACGCCGTCACCACTAACGAGAGATCCCAGGCTAAACTCGGGGTGAGGCGTCCGGCGCGATCGCGAATTTGGCGCAATTGGCGGGCGCGTTTGGGGTCGGGAGTCAGTTGGCACTCCAGGCGCGATCGCACTTCGGGTTCGAGATCCAACCACGGGGCGATTGTGCCGTTTTCGAGATCGTCTACGAGCGAGTCGGCATAATTTTCCAAATATTGTGCCAGTTGCACCGCGAGGACGGGAAAATTGGCACCGATGACGCGGGTGTGGGGATTTTTGAGTGCAAACAGCAGACAGACGTAATGGCGTGCCAAACTATCGGCAGGAGCGAGAGCGTCGAAGGGGTGGGCGAAAATTTGCCGGGAGAACCAATCCGCCGATCGCAAATTGCCCACGCTCACCGGACCGTAGGGAATTCCGCCGTCGGTGTAACCGAGCAATTGCACGGAGCTGGTCAGGAGCATTTTACCGAGGGATCTCCCGGTCCCGCGAGCGGCGACCATACCAAAGCACATCCCCGTGTGGTGGGCTTTCCCTCGCATTTTACGCGATCGCTCGGTGACGGGAATGAGTTTCTGCTTCCCGGTCGAACCGCTGGTCATGTTCATATAAACCACGGGATCTCGGGTCAAAACATTAGACTGACCTCGGGCGATTTTTTCGGTATAGGGTTCGTAGTCCCCATAGGTGAGAAC
Organism: uncultured bacterium; assembly: GCA_964420595.1. Taxonomy (GTDB): domain Bacteria; phylum Cyanobacteriota; class Cyanobacteriia; order Cyanobacteriales; family Geitlerinemataceae; genus CAYQUF01. The sequence goes on along the minus strand of CAYQUF010000075.1, from coordinate 6,023 downwards.
GGGGACTCGGTCGAGAAATGCTTCGACGCTGCGAATGTCGCCGAACCCATACTGGCGACCGAATTCGGTATTTTGATGGTGTTTCAACAGCCAGAGTAAAAACCGCTGCTGCACGACACTCGGACGTTGGGTTTGGCGCAGAAATCGCCGGGTTCTCCATCGAGCGTAGAAGCCAAGTAGAGCCTGAATCATAGCGTGCATGGCAGTTTCTTAGCGATTGAATTGGGTACTGGTAATTTGGAGAACCGCGATCGCGATCGCCATTCCCGCCGCCACGAGAAAGACATCGGTGTGTCCGCTCTCCCAAATTCCCCCGAGCAGAATCGGGGCGAAAAATTGTCCCAACGAGGAACATCCGGTTCCCAACGCCAGGAGCGTGGAGCGATGTTCGAACGATACGAGATCGGCGAGAACGGTATAGAGGTTGGGCATGACCAAGCCGAATCCAATCCCGAAGCCAAAGGCGGCGACTAAGGCGAGTCGGACGCTATCGATAACGGGGATCGTCGCCACCGTCGCGCTCATAAACCCAAATCCCAATGCGATCGCTCCGGTCGCCCCAATCCGCTTGGCAACTCGGTTGGCACCAATGGCGGCAATAATCGCTGCTCCGATGGCGCGGGTGGCTAGAATGATGCCGTTAACCGGCGCACTCGCTGCAATAGCGTATTTGAAATATTGCGGCGCGTAGGCAAGCACGGTATAAAACACGGCAGAGGAGGACGCCAAGCTCAACAGGACGATTAAAATCCCTGGCTGGCGCAGATCCCGAACCAAAGAGGATAGCTGTAACGATCCGATCGCCCCGCTGCTGTCTTTTTCGACCTTTGGCTCGACCACGATTCGCGCCGCCGCGATCGCAATGGGAAGGGCGAGTCCGTACAGCAGAAAGGCATATTGCCAGCCCATCGCCCCCAATCCGCCCGCCGCCAGGGGAAAAATCGTACTGGCGATCGCCAATAAGCTAGCAGTATAGCCGATCAGTCGCGCTCGCGTTTCCCCCTCGAACCAACTGGCAACCAGTCCCAGACTCGCCGCCGAAATGCCGCCATTGGCAACGCCGACTAAGGCTCGACTTGCCAGTAGGGGAACGAAGGCGTTCAACAAGCCGCCGAGGGTGCCGAAGACGGCGAATCCCACCAGGGAGAAGACGAGGATGCGTAACTTCCCGGTGCGATCGGCAAGCAAGCCTAAAATGGGAGCGGCGATCGCCACGGTCAATTTTGGCACGCTAATGAGCAGACCCGCCCACCGATCGTCGAGCTGCAATTGGTCTACCATATCGGGAAATACGGGGGCGATCGCTCCACCGGTCATGGGGGTCAGACACGCCGCAACGAGCAAAACCACAAACATGGGCATTCGCTCCGGGGACACCCCAAGGAACGTGGTTTTGGCGCGATCGGATTGGGGAGAATTTGGCATGATATCGGGGGAAGATTGCAGCAGAAACGGTCAGTTGAGGAAGGTAACGCGAGGGCGTACCCGATCGGCTTTGGAAATGCTCGATCGTTGGGTGGGAACGGGTTGCTATTTCCCCTATCCGGCGATCCAATGCGTTAAATCGCGCCCGAGCAAATTCGACAGTCGCTCGACTTCCTCGGAAAACGTCGCTTGCAATTGTCGTCGCATCTGCGGTTGGAGCGGGGCGGGTTTTTGCGGAATGCCGTTCGCCCAACACAGTCCCCGATGCAAGCGCAATAGGGCAAGTCGCGTCCACTGTCGGGTCAGGGTGCAATGGGATTCTTGGGTCGCCCAAGCGATCGCCGATTCGGGGGGAGCGAACAACAGCCGTTGCAGCCAGTACCATCGATAGGTGCGACTTTCTTGGCGGCGTTTGAAGGCGGTGCGCCGGTCGGGTTCGATGTCGATAAAGTGACAGAGTTTACCGTAAAAGGTTGCCGGATCTTCGATAAAGTCGTCAAAGACAATGGTCAAGCAGCGATCGCGTCCGGCAATGTCGAATAATCGCTCTAGACGGGTGCCGAGTTTGCCCACTTCGGCGTATTGCAACACTCGCGGATCTCGACATTGGGGCGGAATGGCTTCGCCGCGCGATCGCCGGGATTGTAATTGCCAGGCTTGGTGAAAATCCACTCGATCTTCTTGCAGTACGTACAACAATCGAAAATGATACGATCGCAGCAGGTCGATTGGATTGCGCACCATGACAATCAATTTAGCGTCAGGATTAATGTTGAGAATTCGTTCGATGACGGTATCGGAGTAGAGATAGGTCACCGACCCTTCGCCGATCGCTTTGTGCTTGCCGTTACAATGACAGAAAAATTGGTTGACATAGCGCGAGAGATAGGCGCGATCTAAATCGGGTTCTGGCGCGCTCAACAAATAGTGCGATTCTTTGGGACGCGACAAGCAAACTTGCGGATGTTGGGAAATATAGCGACTTAATGCTGTGGTTCCGCATCGAGGTGCGCCGAGAATGAAAAAGTTTGGCAAGTTCATGGATTCTGTCGAACAATGTGGCTGGCAATTTTTGTTATGAAGGTGAAGGTAAAATTCAATGCAATATATTAATTTCTCTGAATTAGTCGATTATAAATTTATAAATTCAAACCTTGGTTTTTACAATATTGGTTGAATCATTGAATTTCAAATCAAAACAAACTCCTATTTTCGATGAATGTTTATTGTATCGATTTCGAGGTTCTGTCACATGAGAGTTAGATGAGAATAGAGCATTTCCCCAGCGGATCGGGGACATTCTCCTGTTGCCTTCCTCAAATTTCATCGATCGAGACAATCATTTCACCCCAAAATTGCCACTTATTTTTGCGTATATAATCATACAATGATATTTTAAGTTTTGTGAAACAATCGGCTAACACGCCATTGGGCGGGACTTACAGGCGATCGCCGACGTTTGATGATAGAGCCGATCGCCCCAAGATGCAACCCGGATGTCCCCAGACTCGACCGAGGGATTGCCCGCAAACCGCTCGATCGCGATCGATAATAGGAATGCACGAACCAGTGGGGTGCGAGTTGTTGAGACTGCCATGGAAGGGCACAAGACGGGCAAATTGGCCCGGCGCGATCGCGTTGGGATTGACCGCCATCCTCGCCGTCCTCTCCCTATTTCCCACCTGGATCGCCCCTCCTGCCCAACCGACCCCCGCCAGCACTGAAATTCGCGGCGTCTGGCTGACCAACGTTGCCAGCGGCGTCCTTTTCGTCCCCTGGGGCGTCAACCGCGCCATCTGGGAACTGGCAAAACTGGACTTCAACACCCTTTATCCCGTCGTCTGGAACCGAGGGCACACCTTCTATCCCAGCGCCGTAGCCCGGCGCGCCACCGGGCGATCGCAAGATGGGTTGCTGTGGCTGACCCACCCCTTCAGCGATCCCCTGCGCAATCTCGTCCGACAGGCACACCATCAAAACCTGAGAGTGATTCCCTGGTTCGAATACGGCTTCATGGCACCCGCCAACGCCGCCATTGCCCGCCGCCATCCCGACTGGCTCGCCATGCGTCGCGACGGTTCCACTCGGTTACGAGAGGGATCGCCCGAAGTCCAACTGCACGAGTTGGGGGAAGCCGACCCCGAGGCTCAAACGGTGGGACAACGCCTGCAAGCGTCCTTAACTCGTCCCTTCCGAAACGATCTCGTCTGGCTCAATCCCCTGCATCCGGCGGTGCAAAAGTTTCTGCTGACGCTGATTGTCGAAGTCGTCATCGAATACGACATCGACGGCATTCAACTCGACGACCATTTCGGGTTGCCCGTCAGCTTCGGCTACGATCCGATTACCGTAGAACTGTACCGCCAAGACCACGACGGTATCTCGCCGCCAGACGATCCCCGCCATCCCGAGTGGGTTCGCTGGCGTGCCGATCGCATTAGCGATTTCATGCAGCGGCTGGTCAACGCCATCGAGGCAGTCAGTCCCGATTGTCAGATTTCCCTGTCGCCCAATCCCAGCGATTACGCCTATCGCCACTACTTGCAAGATTGGTCGAGCTGGGTCGAACGGGGCTGGCTCGACGAACTGATCGTGCAAGTCTATCGCAACAGCAACGCCAGTTTCGAGGCAGAATTAGCGCAAGAGACGATCCGCTCGGCACGCGATCGCATTCCCGTCGGAATCGGCATTCTCAGCGGCACTTGGAACAATCCCGTCGAAGCCGATCGGATTGCGCGGCAAGTTCGCACCGCCCGCGATCGCGGCTTTGACGGGGTATCCTTCTTTTACTGGGAAAGTTTGTGGGGATACATCGCCCCCGAATCGCCCCGAGCCCGCCGTCGGGCATTTAAAGGATTATTTTAGGGAAGTCGGCGGGAAGGTTCATGTCATCAAGCTCCAGTCCGCAACGATCCTGGCTTCGCAGTCGATGGTGGGTGACCGTGCAGTGGGTTCTCGCCACGGCGATCGGGTTTTGGTTGAGCTTGCTGTGGGTCGAAATTGGCGAGCGTCCGGATTTGGGGGTCTTCAACGGTTCGATTGGGGCAGTGACCATCGCCGCGATCCAATTGCCAGTGTTGGCAAAACGGATCGATCGCGCCTCGTGGTGGATTGTCGCCAGTATCGCCAGTTGGGGACTGCTCGGATTGAGTCCGGTCGGCGCGTTGGGGTGGGTGGCACCGCGTACCCTAGACTTGGGCACCCGTGCCTTCTACGGCGCGATGGAAGGGGTGAAAATCGGCATCGTCACCGGGATTGCCCAGTGGCTGGTCTTAAAACTATCTCTACCGCGAGCGTGGCGTTGGATTCCCGTGAATGTCGTCGCTTGGGCGATCGCCTTGGCACTCGGTTGGACGATTGGCGGTGTTTTGCGCCGAGCCACCCATTTGTTTGTCAGCGAGCCGATTGGCTTGACCGTGGCTTGGATCGCGATCGCCACGTTAACGGGGGTCGCCCTCGCCGCCCTGCTGCCCGATCGTGCGCGATCGGAATGAGAGGTATCCGCAAACTGCATCGCGGGTAAACTTTTGCAACGCAATATACGAAACGTCCGGCGCGATCGCACTAGGTTGAAGCGTAAGAGGCGATCGCTCGGTGGCGCGATACGCTATGTCTGCCCATAATAAAACTGAAGCGGCACGGCATCAAGATTTCGCCATCGAAGCTAGCCGAGGGGAATCGAAACGGGATAAGATACCAGTCTCGTGGCGCGTTCCCTCGGGATCGATCGCTGCAAGCCAACTTCAACTTCAACAATCGTTTGTTTGATTCTGCATTAACCATGATCGAAGGGCAAAAGTGTTTGGGTAAAGTCTACTTAGTCGGCGCGGGACCCGGCGATCCGGGGTTGCTCACCCTCAAAGCCAAAAACCTGATCGAGTGCGCCGATGTCGTCGTTCACGATGCCCTCGTCAGTCCGCAAATCATGGCTGCAATCTCGCCCAACGCCGAAAAAATTCATGCAGGCAAGCGGCGGGGACGGCATTCGCTGCGGCAAACAGACACCACCCGCATTTTAATCGAGAAAGCGCAAACCCACGCGATCGTCGTGCGCCTCAAAGGGGGCGATCCCTTCGTCTTCGGTCGCGGTGGCGAAGAAATGGAAGACCTGATCGCCGCCGGAGTTCCCGTGGAAGTCGTTCCCGGCGTTACGGCTGGAATTGCCGCCCCCGCCTATGCCGGAATTCCCCTAACGCATCGAAATTATAGTTCCTCGGTGACCTTCGTGACCGGACACGAAGCCTCCGGCAAATACCGCCCGCAAGTCAACTGGGAAGCGATCGCCCGAGGGTCGGAAACCATCGTCATTTACATGGGCGTTCACAACTTACCCAACATTATCCGCGAATTACAGGCAGCCGGACGCCCCGCCGACACCCCCATCGCCCTAATTCGTTGGGGAACCCGTCACGATCAAGACGAATTAGTCGGCACCCTCGCCACCATTATCGAGCAAATCGAGCAGACCGGCTTTGAAGCCCCCGCCGTCGCCGTTATCGGGAATGTCGTTAGCCTACACGAGCTTTTAGGCGCGCATCGACCGATCGTGAGATCGGTGCAATGAGATGAGATGATAAAGATCTTTCCATCTCCTTTAG
>CAYQUF010000074.1:0-21899 GCA_964420595.1 uncultured bacterium | reverse complement strand
AACGGTCCCCCCGTTCTCGACAATCCCGTCGCCGATCGCACCATAGAAGAAGGCGACCCCCTCAACTTTACCGTTCCCGCCAACACCTTCAGCGACCCCGACGGCGACCCGCTGACTTATACTGCCACCCTCGCCGATGGCAGTCCTTTACCCAACGGACTCACCTTCGACCCCGACACCCGCACCTTCAGCGGCACGCCAGCCGGTTTACAAGCCTTAGACCGCCTCAGCCTCAAAGTGACCGCCGATGACGGCAAAGGCGGCATGGCAATGGACGTGTTCGACGTGAGCGTTAACACTCCTGGCAATAATCCGCCGACCATAGATGACGACCCAGACGACCAAACTGGAGATCCCGGCGATCCTTTAGATTTTGACGTACCGCTCGATATCATCAACGACACCGATACAGGGGACGACCCGGAAGTAACCGCTACCCTCGCCAATGGCGATCCTCTACCGCCGTGGTTGAACTTCGACCCAGACACTGGCAAATTTACCGGCGAACCTCCAGAGGATGCGGCTGGCGAGACCTTCCCGATTCAAATTAGCGCCGATGATGGCAACGGTGGCATTACTTCCAAAACCTTCGATCTGACCATTGGCACCCCGACCGATAGTGGCGGTGGCAATAGCGGTGGTGGTGGCGGCGGCGGCTTCCCCAATTTGGGTGGCGGTACCCCTCCGAGCAGCGGCGGTGGCGATGATTCCGGCGACGGAGATGGCGATGGCGATTCCGAGGCTCCCCCGCTCAACCTGTTCCAAGGCGATACGCCGATTTTCGGTGGTGACGATGACGGCGATGGTGACGGAGGCGATGGCGACGGAGGCGATGGCGACGGCGATGGCGGTTTCTCCGGCATTGACTTCGGCTCCTCTGGCATCAACGATCCGTTAGTGCAAACCCTGACCTTGGAAAATCCGGGGAACGAACCGGTGTCGTTGAGCGACCTGCAACTGCCAGAAGGATTTAGTTTGGTTGGCGAGTTTCCCGAGACAATTCCACCGAACGGGGAAATCGAGTTTCAAATCCAACTGGATGCAGACGCCACTGGCAATCCCAACGGTTTGCTGTCATTTGTCGCCGGAGATGGCACCCAGTTTGAAGTTCCCATCAGCGGGACGGTGCTGCCATTCGACGAACGCGAAGCGTGTCCCACGTGCGACTGTCCGGAAGAACATTCCCTCGATCTCGCTCAACCCAACCTCAACGACGCACCGTTCGATCGCATGGCGTTTACCCTATTCGGCAATGACAACAGCGATACCTTTATCGGTAGCGTTGACGGCGATGACATTCAAGGGTTCGGCGGCGACGATATTTTGATCGGCGGGATTGGTGTAGATATCATTCGCGGCGGAAAAGGCAGCGACGTTCCCATCGGAGCGAACGGCGATCGCGATTTGGTCTTCGGCAACCAAAACAACGATTGGATCTTTGCCAACGAAGGAGAAGATACGGTTCATGCCGGACAGGATAATGATAATGCCTGGGGCGGTAAAGATAACGATATGGTCATCGGCGATCGCGGCGACGATATCCTCATGGGAGATCTCGGCGACGATATCGTGGTCGGCGGCACCATCGACGAGGTGATTCGCGATACCGACGGCACCGATATGCTCATGGGGGGAGGCGGTCGCGACCTCGTGGTCGGGAACGAAGGCAACGACACCCTCAGCGGCGGCGACGACGACGATACTCTCCACGGCGGTCAGAACGACGACCGGGTGATGGGGGATGCCGGAAACGACCTTGCCATCGGCGATATCGGCAACGATAGTCTATCCGGCGGCGAGGGAAGCGACACCCTGATCGGCAGCAACGGCAATCCGCAATCCGATTTCGATCGCGATCGCGACTTCATGATGGGAGATGCCGGAGACGACCTGTTGCTGGGGAACGAAGGCAGCGACACCCTCAAAGGCGGCGACGACAACGACCTGATGCGCGGCGGTCGCGGCGACGACCTGATGTTCGGCGATTCCGGACACGACCTGATGTTCGGCGATCTCGGCAACGATACCCTGTGCGCGCACGAAGGCGACGATACCCTGCTCGGCAGTAACGGCAATCCGCCAGATGGTGCCGACGACGGATCGGACGTGATGCTGGCAGGCGCGGGAGAGGATATTCTGCTAGGGAACGAAGGCGACGACACCCTCGATGGCGGCGAAGACGATGACTTGCTCCACGGCGGTCGCGGCAACGATCGCTTAGAGGGGAATTCCGGAAACGACCTAATTCTGGGCGATTTGGGCAACGATACCATCGATGGCGGCGAAGGCGAGGATACCATTGTTGCCAGTAACGGTGGCATGACCGAGGAAGTCGCAGACGAAGCCGATGTCGTCCGTGGCGGTGCTGGGGACGACTGGGTGGCTGCCAATCGCGGCAATGATGTTGTCAACGGCGGTCAGGGAGACGATACCCTCTATGGCGGACAAGAGGACGACAGCTTGACTGGCGGAATCGGCGACGATCTCCTCCACGGCGATTTAGGCGACGATACCGTTACGGGAGGCAACGGAAGCGATCGCTTTGTCCTTACTCCTGGCGGAACCGATACGATTGTCGATTTTGAAGACGGCATCGATGCCTTCGTTTTGACCGGAGAGCTGACCTTCGCGCAACTCGACATCACCGCCGACGAAACCGCCGAGGAAACCTCGGTGTCGCTGAGCTTCAACGAGGAAGTCATCGCCATCGTTCAAGGGGTCGGCGAAGGGGTCATTACCGCTGACGATTTTGTCAGTCTAGAATCCGATTAAATGCCTGGGGGAGAGGTGCATCGTCGCCTCTCTCCCTCCAATTGGCAACTTCGGGAGTCCATCAACGCGCGCAAAGCACTATACACTTCTAGTTGGACTTCATCTCCAAATTGCATGAGTGCTTTAATCCAAGAAATTCAATCGAGCCTGGTGGAACTCGTCGGTCAAGGAGTGGCGGTTCTGCCAGCGCTTATTTTCGCAATTGTTATCTTAATTCTGACTCGCTTTGGTGCGAGTGCGGTGCGGCGGGTCACTTCGGCAACGGCGGAACGCTTTCTGCGCAATCAATCCCTGCGATCGCTTCTGGTTCAAATCAGCTATGTCGCTGCTTGGGTCATCGGAACGATTATTGCCTGCGTGGTTGCTTTTCCCGATCTGGGGTTGGGCGATATTATCGGATTGCTCGGCTTGGGTTCGGTCGCCGTCGGTTTTGCCTTCCAGGACATCTTTAAAAATTTCCTAGCTGGGGTGCTGCTACTGTTGCAAGAACCGTTTCAACTCAACGATCAAATTATCGTCAATGGGTACGAGGGAACGGTGGAGAGCATCGCCATTCGTTCGACTCAAATCCGCACCTACCAGGGAGAGCGGGTCGTGGTTCCCAACGCGATCGTGTTTACCAGCGAAATCCAGGTTCGTACCGCCGAACCCCACCGCCGCACGGATTTGGCGATTGGCGTCGATTACAATACCCCGCTCCAGCAAGCGGTGGAGATATTTTTCGATACCGTGACTCAGGTGGAAGGGGTACTGTCGAATCCCGCCCCAGAGGTGGACGTGGTTGGCTTTGGCGATAGCGCGATCGATATGTACGTGCGCTACTGGACGTTTCCCGAACAGAAACAAGTGCGCCAGACTCAAACTCGCGTGGCGATCGCCTTGAAGCAAGCGTGCGATCGCGCCGATATCAATATCCCCTATCCTATCCGCACCGTCTACTTCTTCGACCAGCACGACTTTGACGACCATTACTCGGTAGCAGCAAACGGAAACGGGAACGCTAACAATAGCTAGCGGCTCGCGGAGAAACGGTTAAACTGGAAGTAACTCACTAGGCTCCCCATCGCTAGTCAATCTCGAATCCAGAGAGTCGCGAACGGGTTACGGGGAGTCGGCAAACCAATGAGATAGGCGCAAGTTCTTGCGTCTGGTGTTTTTGGTTGGCAATGCGTTTGCGATTCCGTATCGGGGAAATGCACGACCGGTTCTAGTTCGCGCGACTAGACTCATAGGGCGCTCGATCTCGCGTACCGGTAAAACTTTCGCACGTAAGGCATTCCAATCGATGTTACTCGATCCGCTCTCGTCCGACTTGAATCCCCTCTCTGCTGCCGTTCCCGAGATGGAAACGCTCGACCCGGCAGCGACTTCGCCTTTGGATCTGGCATTGGAGCCAAAACGCGGATTTGAGGGAAGCACCGATCCGAACTTATCTGAAAATAGTAGTACGTATTTTCCACAAGATCAAGCCATTTTGATAGAAATTGCAGGCGACCCAGACGCCTGGATAGCCGCCGATGGCATCGAAGGGAGCGATCGCGCCTCAGTGGAGTCCGACACCGCCGTCGATCCGCTCTCGGGGAGTTCCGCCGCCGCAGTGCAAGCCAGCGAGTTGGAAGGCGATCCGCTAACTAATTACTTCAGCACACAAAGCGATCGCGCTCCGATTTACCTCATCGATCCGCCCCCGACAACCGATAACTCCATCGCCACGGCGCGCAATCTCGGCACTCTCAACGCCCCGCAAAATGTCACCGAGTTTGTCGGTAACGCCGATCCGAACGATTTTTATCGCTTCCAACTCACCAACGACAGTCAAACCAGCATCACGTTAAACGGGTTAACCGCCGACGCCGACATTCAACTGATTCGAGACTTTAACTTAAATGGTTTCGTCGATCCGGGCGAAGTGTTAGGGGCTTCGCTGGCGCCCAATCACAACCCCGAACGCATCGATGCCCGTTTGACCGCCGGAACCTACTATCTCCAGGTGGCTCAGTATCGCGGCGACACGAACTACAATCTCGGATTGAACGTTACCCCCATTGGCGATTCGGCTGGAAATAACCTCAGTTTTGCCCGCGATTTGGGCACCCTCGCCACCCCCCAAACCCTGAACGAGTGGGTCAGTCCGTCCGACCCCAACGACTTCTACCGCTTCCAACTGGATGGAAGCCGTCCCCTCAGCGTGACTCTCGACGGGTTGAGTGCGGATGCGGACTTGCAACTGATTCGGGATTTTAACGCCAACGGCATCGTCGATACCGGCGAAATCCTCGACGGTTCCTATGGTTGGAACGCCACCCCGGAAGGCTTTCAACGCAGCGATTTAGCTCCCGGTACCTATTACCTGCAAGTCACTCGCTACAGCGGCGCGACGGGCTACAATCTCAGCTTGCTCGGCGATCTCTACAGTTCGGATTACGGCTACGGTCGAGTGGATGCCTCGGTTGCAGTGGCGAGAACTCTGGGATGGTCAACCCCGTTCCCCGACGTTCCCAACCGTAACGATGCCAATTGGGGCGTCGATGCCGTGAACGCGCCAGACGCTTGGGCGCAAGGCTTTACGGGTCAAGGCGTCACCGTCGCCGTCATCGATAGCGGCGTCGATTATACCCATCCCGATTTAGCAGCGAATATTTGGCAAAATCCCGGCGAAATTGCTGCCAATGGCATTGACGACGACGGGAATGGCTTTATTGACGACGTACGCGGCTGGGATTTCGTCAGTTCCGATGCCGATCCGATGGACGTTGACGGTCACGGAACTCACGTCGCCGGAACGATCGCGGCACCGAACAATGGCGTTGGGGTGACGGGAATTGCCCCGAATGCCACGATTATGCCCGTCCGCGCGATCGGTTCGGACAACAGCTCCTCCGGAAGTTTGCCCAGCGGCTCGGCGTTTGACCTAGCAAGCAGCGTGCGATATGCCACCGACAATGGCGCGGATGTGATTAACCTGAGTTTGGGGGGCGAAATGCCGTCGGACGTTCTGTTCGATGCCGTGCGTTACGCGAGCGATCGAGGGACGACGGTGGTGATGGCGTCGGGCAATAGCGGCAGTGCAACGCCCAATTTCCCGGCAAACTATGCCAGCCAGACGGGAATTGCCGTGGGTGCGGTGGATCGAAATAACGCGATCGCGCCGTTTTCCAATCGCGCCGGAGGCTGGCTCGATTACGTGGTCGCACCGGGGGTCGATATTACGTCCACCACGCCGAACAATACCTATCAAACGTTTCAGGGAACTTCGATGGCGGCTCCCCACGTAACGGGAACGGCGGCGTTGGTGCGCAGTGCCAATCCGAATTTACCGCCGGTTTGGGTCGAACGAGTCATTACCGAGACAGCAAATCCCTATGGAATTGTGGTGTAGGCGTTAATGACCTGCCGACTGACGAGTTTCTTGCAACTGGCTATCCGATTCTAGAAACTCTCGTACGATATTTAAATAACTTTCCGGGTCTTCGAGCATGGGAAAGTGAGCGGTATCGGCAATTTCGGCAAACTCGACGCGATCGCTCAGCGATGCCGCTTGCCGTCCCATCTCTGCCGGAATAATCTTGTCCCGTTCTCCGGCGACCAGTAAGGTCGGCACGTCCAATCGCTCGAATTCCGAGGGCATCATTTCGGCAGCCTTTTGACTGACCGAGGTGTAAATCGTGCCCAAAGCAGCCTCGCGATCGGCAATGATAAAATCTTCTAAAAAGGCGCGGCTGACGGAATCGGCAAGGCGGCGATGCAAAAATCGTGCCATAAATAACCGATTCATATAAGGAATGGAGAGCAACCACCGGGGACGGAATTTCACCACCTGACCGCCAAACTTGTGAAACGCCGTAAATGCTTTCTCGTCGTATTCGAAAATGCCGCTACAGGTGAGAATCGCCCGTTCGGCTTTCTCCGGGTAGCGATTGAGAAACAGCGTGGCGACCGACGCTCCCATGGAATGGGCGTTTAAGTACACCGGCGGTAACTGCAAGGTTTCTAAAAATGCTGCCAAGTCATCGGCATAGGTTTCTAATTCGTAATCCCACTCAGAGCCGGACTGGGGCAATTTCGATCGCCCGAAACCGCGCATATCGTACAGCAAGCAATCGAAATCCGACGCTAGCGATCGCGCCGTACTTTCCCAATAGCGAGCCGATCCCGCCCAACCGTGCAGAAACACCATGACGGGTTTGGCACCAGCAATATCGGATTCGCGAATCCATTCGTAATAGTGTTCGGTTCCCCGACAGCGAACGTAAGGCATGGGCGAATTAAGAGCAGTTGAGCAAACTGAAACGGAGGGGGGCAAACCTCCCGCCCCCCAATTAAGCTTAAGCCGATTCCGGTTTGGGCAGCGAAGACGGGTGCAGCAGCAAGTCCGCCGTGGATCGCTTCTCGACCATTTCTTGAGTAATCGTACAGCGATCGACATCCTTGCGCGAGGGCAACTCGTACATCACGTCGAGCATTAATTCCTCGACAATCCCGCGCAGCGCCCGCGCCCCGGTTTTGCGACGATAGGCTTCCCGCGCGATCGCACGCACCGCCTCTTGCTTGAACTCCAGTTGGACGTTATCCATGTTCAGCAATTTCTGGTACTGCTTGACCAGGGCGTTGCGAGGCTTGGTCAGAATTGCCATCAATGCCTCTTCATCCAGGGGTTCGACTGCCGAAACCATCGGAATTCGACCGATAAATTCGGGAATCATGCCGAACTTGACCAAATCCTGGGGTTCGAGATACTTGAGAATATCGGCAACCCGCTTGTCTTTCGATTGCGTGTCCCCCGGTTGCACGAATCCCATCGATTTTTTACCCAGCCGCTGTTCGACCACTTTATCTAAACCGACAAATGCCCCACCGCAAATAAACAGGATGTTGCTGGTATCGATTTGGATGCAGTCTTGATAGGGATGCTTGCGCCCTCCCTGGGGCGGAACGTTGGCAACCGTTCCCTCAAGCATTTTGAGCAGGGCTTGCTGAACCCCTTCCCCAGAGACGTCCCGGGTGATCGAGGGATTTTCGCTCTTGCGGGCGACTTTATCGATTTCGTCGATATAGATAATGCCCCGTTGCGCTTCATCGACATCGAGTTCTGCCACTTGCAGCAGCCGCAACAAAATGTTTTCGACATCTTCCCCGACGTATCCCGCCTCGGTCAGCGTGGTGGCATCTGCCACGGCAAACGGCACGTCGAGAATATCGGCGAGGGTTTGCGCCAACAAGGTTTTACCGCATCCGGTCGGACCGATCAGCAGAATGTTCGACTTTTGCAGTTCGACCACATCTTCGCCGCTGCTATTTTGATTGCGCGCTTCCGATTGGATGAAACTCAGGCGCTTGTAGTGGTTGTAAACTGCCACCGACAGCACCTTCTTGGCATCATCCTGACCGATGACGTGTTCGTCGAGATACTTTTTAATTTCTCTCGGCTTGGGAATTTGACTGAACGAGAGATGGGACGCCCGGGCGCGTCGTTTCTCCGACGGTTCAGACCGGGGAGCGGGTTGAGGCGTCGTGGCAGAGGAATCGAACAATTCCTCGTCCAAAATTTCGTTGCACAAGTCAACGCACTCGTCGCAGATGTAGACTCCCGGACCGGCAATCAGTTTGCGCACCTGCTCCTGAGACTTGCCACAAAAGGAACACTTAAGATGGGAGTCGTACTTAGACATAAGCGGCCTCTTAATTCATTGCAGGAGTAGCGTCTTCCGAGGTCGGAAGGGGCGGTTTGGAAATGACGCGATCGATTAAGCCGTACTCTTGCGACTCTTGGGCGGACATAAAGAAATCGCGCTCGGTATCGATCGCCAGGCGTTCTAGCGGTTGACCCGTGTGATGCGAAAGCAAATCGTTGAGTTTGCGCTTGTGATAGAGAATTTCTTTCGCTTGAATTTCGATATCGACCGCTTGTCCCCGAGCGCCGCCGAGGGGTTGGTGAATCATGATCCGCGAGTTTGGCAGGGACATGCGCTTTCCTGCCGCGCCAGCCGCGAGTAAAAATGCGCCCATGCTCGCCGCCAGACCGTAGCAAATCGTCACCACGTCCGGTCGAATTTGCTGCATGGTATCGTAAATTGCCATTCCAGCCGTGACGGAACCGCCAGGGGAGTTGATGTAAAGTTGAATATCTTTTTCGGGATCTTCAGCTTCTAGAAACAGCAACTGAGCGACAATCGAGTCGGCGATCGCATCATCGACTTGAGTGCCGAGAAACACGATTCGCTCCCGCAGCAAGCGCGAGTACAGGTCAAAGGCTCGTTCGCCCATGCCCGACTGTTCGACCACCATTGGAATAATGTGGTTGTTTTGAAAGTCGCGCGCCTCGGGGATGCTAACGCTCGTAATCGCGTGGTTGGGAGACTGGGGTTCGATCATAGACCTCAAAGCGAACAGGCAAATTTAATCAGTTTGTTTTAATTTAATCGATATGGGGCAATGCTATCTATCATTATGCCCCAGCGAACTGCGCTGTGACGGGAGATCCCCCAAAAAATCATGACCCGCCGACGAGAGTCGCGATCGCGAGGTCGCCCTGAAGCGGGGCAGCAAACAGCGATCGCGCCCCCGAATTTCAGCACGCGATCGCCTCTGGGATGCTATTCTTCTTCGCCAGCAGCTTGTGCTTCGGCTTCGACGGTGGCTTCCGATGCCGGAGACTCGTCTTCTGCCGCCTCATCTTCGGATTCTTCTTCGGACTCGGACAGCGATCCTTCCGGTACGTATTCGAAGTTCGCCCGTTCCTTCAGCCAATCGAGGGTTTTTTCCTTGAGTAGGTCGGATTGCACGAACTCGCGCAGGCGATCGGGATCGAGATCGCGATCGGCTAACTGTTCGCTAATTTCTTGCATCCGCTGTTCGATCGCCTCGTCTTCGACCTCAATCGACTTCCGCTTGGCAACTTCCTTCACCGCCAAATCTTGCTTCAGGCGATCGATGGCTTCCGGGCGCGATCGCTCTTTCATCTGGGGAATATTTTCCGGCGTGTAGAACTGATTGATATCGATGCCGTAGTTTTGAAGCTGCATCGCCGTTTGGGTCAGCACCACTTCAATTTCCTTATCGACCATCGATTCGGGCAGATCCACCTCCATCTGCTCCACCAGACGAGCCAAAATGGCGGCGTCTTTCTTCTCGTTTTGCTGCTTCTCGGCTTGTTCCTTAAACCGATCCTCCACCGACTCGCACAGTTCGGCGAGGGTCTCGAACTCGCTGACTTCCTGGGCGAAATCGTCGTTGAGTTCGGGCAGCTCTTTTTGTTTGAGATCCTTGAGGGTCACGGTAAACGCCGCCGGTTTGCCCGCCAGTTCTTCGCGGGCGTAATCGTCGGGGAAGCGCACCTCGATCTCTTTGGTGTCTCCCGGATTCATGCCGACAATCCCTTCGATCAACCCTTCAATGAAGCGTCCTTCTTGCAGCTCCATCTCAAAGTCTTCGGCTTGCGCCCCCGGAACCGGCTCTCCGGCTTCGCCCTCGCCGACAAAGCGACCGTTGTAATCGAGAATCGCCACGTCTCCAAACTGGGCGGCGCGTCCCTCAACCGGAACCAGCGTGGCTTGCTCGGCGCGTTGTTCCTCGAGAAATTCATCGACGCGCGCCGGATCGTAGTTCACTTGCTCGACTTGCAATTCCAACCCCTCGTAGTTGCCGAGATCTACCTCTGGCGGAACGTCCACGGCGGCGGAGAACGTCAGCGTTTCCCCCGGCTGGTAGTTGAGGGCGAGTTCGTCAAACGAGGAACGCAATTGGTAATTGCCGAGGGCGTCGATATTTTCTTGCTCGATCGCTTGCTTGAGGCTATCCTGAATTAAATCTTCTAGGGCAGCCGCCTTCAGCCGATTGGCTCCCAACCGCTGGATGAGGATGTGGCGCGGCACCTTCCCTTTGCGGAACCCAGGGATGTTCGCAGAGCGCTTGAACTGCTGGACGACCCGGTCGTACGCCTTCTGGGTCAGCTCGGAAGGAATTTCGATTTCTAAGCCAATCTGGCTAGCGGGGAGCTTTTCCTGGGTAACTTTCATCAATGCCTTACTTCGGATAACGTCTTGGTGCAATCTCTCTAGCCGACTTGCCATGGGAGTTCCCGATCGCCATTGGCTTCCAGGCAATCCGGACAAGCCCAGCAGTCGCCAGCCAAGTTTATTATTATCGCATTTTTGGGACAATTGGCGATAGGGGGGAACGGGATTTTATCCTCCCCGGTCGAGACGGGCGCTGCGGCGACCGTTTCCCCTGGAATTTTGCTCCCCCCCGTGAGCGATCGATTTTTGTGATAACCTAGGTCAATCCAGATAATTCGTTAAGATTGAATATTGTAAGTTTCTATCCGGGTTCGGTACGAACCGTTATTCTTATTGTCGAGCGGTTGAGGGCATCGTCCCCGATCGCCTGAAGGGATTCTTCTATATTTACTTTGATTAAAACTGTTGCGAACGCAAACATTTTAAGGAGGATGTTCACTTGCCTAGTTCCTATCGAGTTGCTATCTTAGGCGCGACCGGCGCCGTCGGCACCGAACTGCTCGAACTGCTCGAAAGTCGCGATTTTCCCGTTTCCGAACTGAAGCTGCTCGCCTCGCCGAGATCGGCGGGTCGCACCCTGTCGTTTAAAGGGGAATCCCTGACGGTCGAAGCCGTGGGCGATCGCTCCTTTGACGATATCGACTTGGTGCTGGCGTCGGCTGGCGGTTCGACCTCGAAGGCGTGGGCGCGCAAAGCCGTCGAAGCGGGTGCCACGGTGGTCGATAACTCCAGTGCTTTCCGCATGGATCCACAGGTGCCCCTGGTGGTACCCGAAATTAATCCCGACGCGGCGGCGTCCCATCGCGGCATTATCGCCAACCCGAATTGCACCACCATTTTGATGGGGATGGCGATTTGGCCCCTACACCGGGTTCAACCGATTCGGCGCATCGTCGTTTCGACCTACCAATCGGCTAGCGGAGCCGGAGCGCGGGCGATGGAAGAGTTGAAAACTCAAGCCAAAGCCATCTTAGCGGGGGAAACGCCCGAAGCCGAAGTGCTGCCCTATCCCATTGCCTTTAATCTCTTCCCTCACAATTCTCCCCTCGACGATCGGGGATACTGCCAAGAAGAGATGAAAATGGTGAAAGAAACGCGCAAGATCTTTGCCGAACCCGAGATGAAGATTACGGCAACCTGCGTGCGAGTTCCCGTGTTGCGAGCGCACTCGGAGACGATCAACCTCGAATTCGACGCTCCCTTCGATCGCGATCGCGCCCGCGAAATTTTATCGAGCGCCCCTGGGGTGAAACTGGTGGAAAATTGGCAAACCAATTATTTCCCCATGCCGATCGAAACCACCAATCGCGATGAAGTTTTTGTCGGTCGAATTCGTCAAGATATTTCCAATCCCAACGGGCTAGAGTTGTGGCTCAGCGGCGACCAAATTCGCAAAGGCGCAGCGCTGAATGCGGTGCAAATTGCCGAGTTATTGGTGGCTCGCAATCTCTTGCAATCGGCAGCGGCAACGGTGAATTAAACGTGATTTCAAACGGCGATCGGGATCTTCGCGATCTCGGTCGTTCGACATGCAGTGGTTGAGAAATTTAGGATAAGAAGTGTGGTAAGTTTCGGACGTGTTTTAACTGCCATGATTACGCCGTTTAAAGCAGACGGCACCATGAACTATGCCGTGGCAGAACAATTAGCCGACTATCTCGTCAGTCACGGAACCGATACCGTCGTGGTCTGCGGGACGACGGGAGAATCGCCAACCTTAACGTGGGAGGAAGAATACGAACTCTTTCAAGTCGTTCAAAAAGCCGTTTCCCCCAAAGCCAAAGTCATTGCCGGAACGGGATCGAATTCCACCCACGAGGCGATCCGCGCCACGCAAAAAGCTGCTAAACTAGGTTTAGACGGCTCGTTGCAGGTCGTTCCTTACTACAACAAACCCCCTCAAGAGGGCTTGTACCGACACTTTAAGGCGATCGCCGAGGCTTGTCCCGATATTCCGTTAATTCTCTATAACATTCCCGGTCGTACGGGTCAGGATTTGCAGCTCGAAACAGTGGCGAAGCTGGCTGAAATTGACAGTATTGTCGGCATCAAAGAAGCCAGCGGCAAGCTCGATCGCGCCAGTCAAATCCGTTGCTCCACTCCGGACGACTTTTGCTTGTACTCCGGCGAAGATCACCTGACCCTTCCGATTGTCTCGGTCGGCGGTCGGGGAGTCATCAGCGTCGCCAGCCATCTCGTCGGCGATCGCATGCAGCGCATGATCCGCGCGTTTGAAGACGGTCAAACCCGAGAGGCGACGCAAATTCACCTAGAACTAACGCCGCTGTATAAAGCCTTGTTTGCCACGACCAATCCCATCCCGCTCAAATGCGCCCTAAATTTACTCGGTTGGGAGGTCGGATCGCCCCGCTCTCCATTGTGCGACGCTCCCGAATCCGTCGAACAAACCTTAAAGCAAGTACTTGGCGATCTGGGTTTGTTGACCTAGCGATCGCTTGAGTTTTTCGACAGCCAAATCGATCGGTGCGACCCTACACCTTCGCGATCGCGAATGGCAATCTCTCGCTCGATCGAAATAGACACTCGACTCAACGTTACGAGACGCACGAACACCCTACTTAACAAAGGAAACACATGAGTAAAAACGATTCTTCTTCTGGACTGAAAGTGATTCCCCTCGGCGGACTGCACGAAATTGGGAAAAACACCTGCGTTTTTGAAATTAATGACGAAATCATTCTCTTAGACGCCGGTTTAGCCTTTCCCACCGATGCCATGCACGGGGTCAATATCGTCTTGCCCGACGTCACCTACTTGCGGGAAAACCAACACAAAATCAAGGGCATGATCGTTACCCACGGTCACGAAGATCACATTGGCGGTATCCCGTTTCACCTGAAGCAATTCGACATTCCAGTGATTTACGGTCCCCGCTTGGCGCTGTCGCTGCTCTCGGGCAAATTAGAAGAAGCGGGCGTCGCCGATCGCACCGAACTCAAAACCGTTCAACCCCGCGATACCGTACGATTGGGCAAGTCCTTCGCAGTCGAGTACATCCGCAACACCCACTCGATGGCTGATAGCTTCTCGGTTGCCATTCACACTCCCGTCGGCGTAGTCATCCACACGGGAGACTTCAAAATCGATCACACGCCCATCGATGGCGAGTATTTCGACTTTCAGAAATTGGCAGAATACGGCGAAAAAGGCGTGCTGTGCTTGATCGGCGATTCCACCAACGCTGAAGTTCCGGGCTCGACCCCCTCCGAACGCTCGGTTTATCCCAACTTGGATCGGATCTTTTCCAATGCGCCCGGTCGTTTGTTGGTGACGACCTTCGCCTCGTCCGTTCATCGGGTCAACATCATCTTGCAACTGGCGAAGAAACACGGTCGTGCCGTGGCGGTGGTGGGTCGTTCCATGCTCAACACGATCGCCCACGCGCGCAAATTGGGCTACATTCACTGCGAAGACGACCTGTTCGTTCCCCTCAAAACCCTTCGCAACCGACCCGACGATCGCGTGCTGATTTTAACCACGGGATCGCAAGGAGAACCCCTGGCGGCTCTCAGCCGGATTTCGCGCAACGAACACCGCCAGATTAAAATTCGCGAAGGCGATACGGTGGTCTTCTCCGCCAATCCGATTCCGGGGAATACCATCGCGGTGGTCAATACGATCGATCGCCTGATGATGCAGGGGGCAAACGTCATCTACGGTCGCCGCCAAGGGATTCACGTCTCGGGACACGGCTGTCAGGAAGATCACAAGCTGATGATCGCCCTAACTCGTCCTAAATTCTTCCTCCCGGTTCACGGGGAACACCGGATGCTGATCCAGCACGCCAAAACCGCTCAAAGCATGGGCATTCCCGCCGAAAATATGCAGATTATCGATAACGGCGACGTGGTGGAGCTGACTGAAGACAGCATTCGCATCGTCGATAAAGTGCCTTCTGGCATCGAATTAGTCGATTCCTCCCGCTCCGGCGTGGTTCACGATCGCGTCCTCAAAGAACGCCAGCAACTGGCTGAAGATGGCGTGGTGACTATCTCTGCCTCGATTAGCTTGGATGGCAAATTGGCGACGACTCCGGAAGTTCACCTGCGCGGCGTGGTGTCGTCGGCGTCTGAGGAAACCCTGCAAAAGCGGATTACCCAGATTATGGAATCGGTCTTGAGCGATCGCTGGTCGAAGGTGACTCAAGGTAACAATGGCAAGACAGAGGTCGATTGGGACAAATTGCGCGGCGAGTTCGAGCGCAAAATCTCGCAAACTCTGCGTCGCGAACTGCAAAGCAATCCCCTCGTGCTGCTGCTGATGCAAACGCCGAGCAAACCCCCGAAATCCTCGAAAAAAGATAAGTCCGACAAGTCCGACAAGTCCGACAAGTCCGACAAGTCCGATAAGTCCCGTCCTACGGGTCGCCGTCGCCAGCGTTCGGCTGCCCGAGTCGCTTCGTAAATTCGCGATTGAATTTTAAATGGGGCGTCCCCTCTCGATCCGGGAGGGGATTTTCGATCGGTCTTTTCATTAGCCTGAATTATAGGTTGGATTTACAATTCTCATCAGTCTATAACGAACTACCCGACGCCGACCCTATGGGATGCGGCGCGGGGCTTCTTGCTGAGGGAGCTAACGAAATCACCTGAGTCCGCCACGGACAGACGACGAACCGGCGTGACCGCGCTATGGAAGGACTGGGTGTGACCCGATCTCAAGGTGCACGTCGAGCACTGGGGACAGTGGATTTGGAACGAACCGACAATGGTGTCGAACAAACCCCGTTCTTGCAACCGCTCTAGCTCTCTTGGATCTCTCAGATGTCATGACAATACCGAGATTCCCAGTGCTCGGACAGCTTCTTGCCAAAATGAGAATTGCTGGGGTTGTGAGTCAGAACTTGTGCCCGTGCAGGACCTCCGCGTTAGAGAGGCTTGTGCGCGTGCAGGACCTCCGCGTCACAGATATAGGTGATGCCCGAATAATCTTCGAAAAACTTCGCGGCGATCTCATCCGAAATCTTCAGGGCCATATCCCGATTGGCGGTGAGCACCTCGATCTTTATATTCGAGTAGCTGTCGCCAACGGAGGGTTCTCCCGACGAGCGTACGTTGCGACTGCCTTGACCGCCAGCAGCTACCACCGTATAACCGGTAGCTCCGGCTGCGTTGACGATCTTGGCGACCTTTTTCAGCAGCAACTTTTCCGTGACAATGACGAGCTTGCTGGCTTGCTGGGTCATGTGGTTTACCTCTTGATGCATTCTGTTGTGGCAATTCAAGACAAGACTCTATGGTTTTGCCTTGAACCATACCTTTAAGTCTATGCCAAAGATCGGCGAATCCACTACCCTCTGTCGAGAAAGATTAGCTCAGATTAGCAGAGGCGCTTGATAAACAACACTTATACTTTTGGCGCTATGACCGCCATTCAACATTAGATGGCAAGGGGCACTCGGGACAAGGGCTCTGCCGTTTGCACTCCCGTCCACTGGTAGAGTCATCAAGGAAGCTAATCGGGAGCCTGGAATCCCCGTCGTTTTAACACGGGGAGGAAAAGGGAGCGGCGATTTTAATCTCCCCTGAGCCCAAAATTGGTGCAGCCATTTTTGCCGACTGGGGGCAAGCGTTATCGAACCTGCAATGGATGACAGGATATAGCTCCCGCCAAGGTCATACGGGAGAGCGATCGCGTCTGTCAGAGAATTCTTAGAGCTGTGCGGTACACCTCGGTTGAAGAAGGCAACAGCTCAGGAAGTGTAGTTAGTGTACCTCATCAGTCCAGGAAATGCTCCATCTGCCGATTGGAAGCCGAGCCTGGTGCTGCTGATAAAAGGAAAGCTTATGATTTGAATTGGACATTACTTAGCAGATCTCTGTAGAGCGATCGCAAATTTGTGCAGATTTTAAGATAAACTTAAGCACATAGACTGAAGCACATGAAAATTTGGGTCTTAATAGATTTTAATCTATGGAAAGTGCTGCGGGACAGCGACACCTTCGGACCCCATTTGGAAAGCGGTTACCTCTGAACACCCTGTCGGCAGGTAATCGCGTAACACCTGTGCTCTAGGGATGAAGCACTTCATCCCTAATTTCTTCAACTTTTTAACGCTCGCTTATCGAGATCGCCACTCCCCCAGCCAGGGGAGACTGAAGGAGGTATTCATGGCAAATTTCTCTCGCATGTCTCGTCGGAACTTTCCGTACGCTGCCGACGCTTCCGCAACCGGTTCAATGAATGACCGCTCCCCACCTGAGTGGGCATCTGCAAACGCTTTCCCGGATGCATTCTTAGTGGCGAGTTGACTCGCTGCTCACCCGGATGCGTGGAGCCAACCATCCAGGATTCGAGGACACCCTTGCCTACCGTCCTAACCCCTAAGATCTGAATCGAGGAGGAATTACAAAGTGGAGTTTTTGTCCGATTTTTTAACGCGCTTCGTGGATAAGTTGCAGTCCCCGACACTCGGCTTTCTGATTGGTGGTGGGATCGTTGCCGCCCTCAATAGCCGACTGCAAATTCCAGATGCGATCTATAAGTTCATCGTCTTCATGCTGCTCATGAGAGTCGGTCTGAAGGGCGGCATTGCAATTCGGAATGCCAATCTGGCGGAGATGCTGTTGCCCGCAGTGTTCGCAGCGATAATGGGGATCCTTATCGTGTTCATCGCGCGCAACACGCTGGCACAGCTACCGAAAGTCAAAACCGTTGATGCCATTGCAACCGGAGGCTTGTTCGGTGCCGTGAGTGGCTCTACCCTCGCCGCCGGTCTGACAATGCTGGAATCGGAAGGCATGCAATACGAAGCCTGGGCTGCCGCACTCTATCCCTTCATGGACATCCCAGCGCTCGTGACTGCAATCGTCTTGGCCAGCATTTATGTCGGCAAGCAAAAGTCCAAGCAGGAAGCTCTCAGCAAGCAGGAGTCCCTCAGCAAGCAGCCGGTTGCCGCAGGCGGGTATCCTAGCGAGCCGGAGTATCCCACCACCAGGCAGGAGTATCGCGAGCAGCAAGGCAAGCGAGTTGAGATCTGGCCCATTATCAAGGAAAGCCTCCAGGGATCTGCCCTATCGGCACTGCTGCTCGGCATCGCTTTAGGCATACTAACCCGACCGGAAAGTGTCTATGAGAGCTTTTTCAATCCCCTCTTCCGCGGCCTGCTTTCGCTCCTGATGCTGGTCATGGGGATGGAAGCCTGGTCAAGAATCGGCGAGCTGCGCAAGGTGGCTCAGTGGTACGCCGTATATGCCTTTGTCGCGCCACTGGTGCATGGGCTTATTGGCTTCGGTCTCGGCTATATTGCCCACATCACTACGGGATTCAGCCCTGGCGGCGTCGTGATCCTGTCCGTCATCGCCGCTTCCAGTTCAGATATCTCAGGGCCGCCCACGTTACGAGCCGGTATTCCCAAAGCTAATCCTTCTGCCTACATCGGTTCGTCCACAGCCGTCGGCACGCCGATTGCGCTGGCAGTGGGAATCCCGCTCTATATCGGGCTTGCCCAGGCTGTGATGGGGGGTGGCTGATCCCAGGCGGGGCGCGGTCTGTCGGCACTCCTCTGACCCGGCAGACCAACGCGGCGGCTATGTTAAGGTCTGCGTCGTCTCCATTCAACAGCCGCGCGGTTCGTAGGTCTAGACCAATGATTTCTTCGCCGACATCAACGTTCCGCAGGCACGAAACACGGTCACCAAGCCGGGGTCACGCCCCGGCTTGTTGGGTTCGATCGGCTGGATTTTTGACCGCAATTTGCATTTTGGAAATTCAACTGCTACCGGGAGGGATCTCTAGGTTGAGTCTCTGGAGCATGAACGCGAGCAGGCGATCCCAGCAGATGCACTTGCAACCGTTTATATGTCTCGTCGAGTCGCTCCAGCATCGCTGTCAAGCATTTTGCATTGAAAGCTCAATTGTGGTATAGAGGGCGATCGCGCGGGAAATTACAATCGTTAACAATTGCCAAATTCCCAACTATTGGGGGGTTAGCGCGATCTGAGTACCGATGCGATCGCCAAAAAGTAAACTTTAGTATCGTTGGCGCGATCGCTCCCACGAGTTGTCCTATAGTAATAATTGAAGCTTAAAGAAAAGCTTCCCTGGCAGATAACCAAGCGCAAAGTCCAACTTACAAACAAAGAGGTATAAAGCGCTGTTTCAACTCAATCTGTCTCGTCTAACCACAACAACACCCAGCCACCGCGCTGCCGATCTCCTCAATTAAATCCCAGGGGGGCAATGTTGCCGAAACGAACGGAACATCCCCAGATAGTCTCGACGAAAGAGAGGAGATGGCTCGGTTCCAACGGCTCGGGTGTTGTTGTCGCGTTTACCCCTCAATCTTGACCTAATCGAATACTTTAATCGCGCATCATGGCAATTATCGACCTGCGGGCGTGGTATCTCCAAAAGTACGAACCGATTCGCGAATTGGAGAAGCGCCCTCACGATTTACGCCTGAATAAGAATAGTTTGCTCAAATCCGGCTTGCGAGCCGATTTTTTAGACGATCGCCAAACCGTGCAGGAATCCGAGTGGTTTCAGCGTTACCTGCAAGGGGAGGTCGTCGAATTTTACATTGAAGGAAGTGGCGGTTACGCGATTTCGAATATCGACTTGAGCAGTCACGAAATTTATTTCACCAAGCAAGAGGTGATGGCGCACCTCGACCCGTCGCTGTTCGTGAGCTATCAAACCGAGTACCCGTTCGCGCGGGAGGCGTTGCGGGAGGCGATGTCCCATACTCTCGACACCTTAAACGAGCGATCGCGCCTTCCCCTAGCACTCGAAGAGTCCCAACGGACGCCAGAAGCGCCCCTACGCCTCAATAGCCGACTAATTCGCAAAATCAAGCGCAGCTTGCTGTTTATTGCCGATACTACGGCGATCGCGCGGGTGGACGCCGAAACGTCCCAGCTCGTCCCCAGTCCCACCGTCTGCATCGAACTCGGCTATGCGTTGCAGAGCAAGCGGACCGAACAAATTTTGCTGCTGCGTTACGACCGGGACGACATGAGCGGCAAAATTCCCTTCGATTTGCCCAACTACCAGCAATTAACCTACGAGAGCGCCACCGAATTAAGTCAAATGCTCCCTCAAGCGATCGAAACGATGTTACAGCGCTTCAGTCTGCTATCCTAGGTGGGGGTTTGGCAGATGCCGATCGAACAGGTAATGTTGTTGGCGGCGATGCCAAATTGACTAGAATTGCGAGGCGTTTTTGAGGATAGCCCCTGCCCATGCCCAAACCGAGTGAATTTGCCGTCCACCTATTCATCAGCGGCGGTCATCGGGAAGAAGTGCGATTCCCGACGATCCAAGACTTTCAAAAGTGGTATAGCAGCGAGTTGATGCCCAAATCCGACTCGAGCGACTTTATCAGCGTCCCGATTAAGAACATTCAAGGGGAGTATATGGTAGTACGCCCGTCTTGCGTGTTGGCAATTCGGGTCGAGCCGATTTATACCTCTAGCGTGGATCGATTCTGAGGACGCGCGATCGCCATGAGAAGAATTTCTGCCGCACTGGTTTTGAGCGCCACCCTAGCGTTCGGGATGGGACGTGCCGCTGTTGCTGCTCCCGTCCCGCTGCAACCGACCGACGGACGAGTGCAAGGCGAATCTGTCGGGATCGATCGCCAACTTTGGGGCAACCCAGAGCGTCCGGGCGATCGCGAGGCGTTGTTGCGAGCCATCGATCGCTCTTTGGGGTACTTGCAAACTCCCAGTGCGGCGCGGGCGTATCGCGATTATCCGGTTGAGGGCATTACCCGCGATCGGGTGTGGCGATCGCTGATTCGATTTCGGCAACTGCTGCTAGAGAGCGAATCCCCCGAACAGTTACAAGCGGCGATCGCGCGGGAGTTCGTCCTATATCGTTCCGTTGGCAAAGACGGCGAAGGAACGGTGGCGTTTACCGGCTATTTCGAGCCGACTTACGCTGCCAGCCGCACTCCCACCGAGGAATACCGCTATCCCCTCTATCGCCTTCCCGCCGATTTTCAGCGCTGGTCGTCCCCCCATCCGACCCGGGAGCAGTTGGAAGGCACCGACGGACGCGGGAGCGATCGCTTGCGGGGGTTAGAGTTAGTGTGGTTGCGCGATCGGCTCGAAGCCTTTTTAATTCACGTACAGGGATCGGCTCGCTTGCAGTTGCGCGACGGCACGGAAATGACCGTCGGATATGCCGGAAAAACCGATCGCCCCTACTCCAGCATCGGACGCGCCCTGGTCGCCGACGGTAAAATGACCCTGGAGGAGTTGACCCTCCCGGCACTGATGGATTATTTTCGCGCCCATCCCGCCGAATTGGATCGCTATCTCATCCGCAATCAAAGTTTTGTCTTTTTCCGCGAAACCGATGGCGCACCTGCCACAGGCAGTTTGGGCGTTCCCGTTACTGCCGAGCGTTCCATTGCCACCGATAAATCCTTAATGCCACCGGGTGCCTTGGCACTAATCCAGACCGACATTCCCCAAACCGATGCTAACGGAGAATTGCAACCGCGATCGGTCAGTCGCTACGTCCTCGACCAAGATACCGGCAGTGCCATTCGCGGGGCGGGTCGAGTCGATATTTTCATGGGAACGGGCGATTTAGCGGGCGATCGCGCCGGGGTCTTGAATGCGACCGGACGGCTCTATTATTTACTGCTCAGATCTGAGTAAGGTGACGGGCAACAGGCAACGGGCAACAGGTAATCGGCAACCTAATGCCAGACAGATACTGGGTTGAGGTCGGACTAGAAAAGTTTTTCGCAACCCGCGACAATAGTGATTAGAAATTGAGGGATATCCCTTGTCAGTACTGCCAAGCGAGCGTTGACACTCCCCTGCCTAAAGGCGAGGGGATTCTTCATTCACAGACCCAACTTGCTTTAACAGGATTACTCCAGCTAAAGTAGAGGTCGAATCTCCTGAAGCGTTCACCTCGACTGCGCTCGGTGAGCGAAGCCGAATCGATGTTCCCGTATGCCCTACGGTACACAAGGCTAATTTCAGGATATGGAGGCTTGGCAGGCACTAGAGTTTAAGTCTTTAGCAAAAGGGAACTTGTCTCTAAGAGTTTTGCTGAGGCGATACAGATCCTTCTGCCCAACTCCTGAATTGTCCATCCAAAAGCGGATGGCTTTGTTGCGGATAAACTGAG
>CAYQUF010000073.1:18491-22450 GCA_964420595.1 uncultured bacterium | reverse complement strand
GAATGGCTGCGGCGATATCGCCCTTTGCTTGGTACAGTACTGCCAGATAACCGTAATCGGAAGCGACGCCAGGATGGTTATCGCCCAACTGTTCTCGAAGAATCGCCAGAGATTGTTGCAATAGGGGTTCGGCTTGCTCGTAGTCTCCTTGAGCCCTGTACAGCAATCCCAGACTGCTGAGGCTCGTGGCAATACAGGGATTGCACTCACTCAAATGCTCCTGGCGAATTTCCAGGACTTGCCGTAACAAAGGTTCGGCTTCCTCGTAGCGTCCTTGGATTTGATACACTTCCGCCAAACTGCTGAGGCTATAGGCAATCTCGGGATGGTCTTCGCACAACTGCTCCTGGCGAATGGTCAGAGAACGTTGTAGCAACAGTTCGGCTTCGCTGTAGCGTCCTTGGTCTTCGTACAGTTCCGCCAAGCTATTGAGGCTTTGAGCAACTTTGGGATGGTTTTCACCGAATTGCTCCCGGCGAATGCTGAGAGAGCGTTGGTAGAGGGGTTCGGCTTCGCTATAGCGTCCTTGGGCTCGGTATAACTCTGCCAAATTGTGAAGGCTTTGAGCAACCTTGGGATGGTCTTCCCCCAACTGCTCCCGGCGAATTGCCAGAGCTTGCTGGTAGAAGGGTTCGGCTTCGCTGTAGCGTCCCTGGTAGTCGTAAAGATTTGCCAGACTGTTGAGGCTGCCAATAAAACAAGGCGAACACTCGTCCGACTGCTGACGATAAATTGCGATGGCTTGTTGGTAGAGAGATTCAGCTTCGCTGTAGCGTTCTTGGATTTCGTACAGCAGTGCCAGGTTACTGAGGCTTTGAGCAACGCTGGGATGATTTTCGCCCAATTGTTCTCGGCGAATTGCTAGGGATTGTTGGTAGAGCGGTTCGGCTTCTTCGTAATGTCCTGCTCGGTAGAGTTGGATTGCTTGTCGATTGAGTGCCTTAGCCCGTTGCAATGCTTCGTATTGTTCGACTTCAGTCTCTGTAGTCCTTTGCCAGGTTAGCGTATATCTCCCGATCGCCTCAGTATTGTAAGCAGCGGCTAGAATCTGGTAAGTTCCCGCGACCGGTAGTTCCAGAACCAAGCGAGCATTCTTACTATCGCCTCCGTCATCGTTTTCGGCAATTTTCTCTCCGTCCGATCCCAACAAAATGAGGTAGGGGTCGAATTCCTCGCTGACCATATCGATGCGGACGGCATCTCCGACTTCTCCTTCAAAGGTATGAACGTTGAAGTAACGACCGTTATCCAGAGTTTGGCTATTCTCGTTCAATTCTCCCGTCACCGAGTCAGGGGTAACCTGCGCTAACTGCCTAGATAAGTGAGGATTCGATCGCGCGGGAACTAAACTCGTCCCTCCAACTGCTAGCAATACCGCCAACACTCCTCCTGCAATCGGTTGACTCGGCACCATCGTCTCCAATTTCTAAACCTGCTTCTGCCAGATTACTATTTCTCAGGGGGTCGAGCTGATTCACCGGGGATGACCAGAAGGGAACAGGCTGGAGAGTTTATGACCGAGTCCGCGATCGCCCCGACTGAATCTGATACGCTAAAAGCCAGAATCGCACGGTCTTCCCCCCCCTTCATCCCATGACTTCACCGCTCCACCGCTTAGGCACTCCCGCCAATGCGTGGCAGGTCAATGCCGAAATTGCCGACATGACTCGTCCGCCACGCCAACCCCAACCCATCACCGTTCCCGCCGATACCAAAACCCTAAAATTCGATCTCGCCAAAACCGCGATCTTGATTATCGACATGCAAAATGACTTTTGCCATCCCGACGGTTGGCTGGGTCATGTGGTGGGTGTCGATGTCAATTTAACTCGCCGCGCGATCGCTCCGTTACAAAACTTACTCCCCAATTTGCGTCGAGTCGGCGTTCCGGCAATTTGGCTCAACTGGGGCAATCGTCCCGACTTGCTCAATATTAACCCCGGATTGCGCCACGTTTACAACGCCACGGGGGAAGGGGTGGGATTGGGCGATCCCTTGCCGAAAAATGGCGCAAAAGTCCTGACCGCAGGCAGTTGGGCGGCTGCGGTGGTGGATGAATTGGAGCCGGATCCCGCCGATATTCGCGTCGATAAATATCGCATGAGCGGGTTTTGGGATACGCCCCTCGACAGTATTCTGCGAAACTTAGGCATAACCACCCTGTTGTTTGCGGGGGTCAATGCGGATCAATGCGTCCTGCTCACCCTGCAAGATGCCAGTTGTTTGGGCTACGATTGCATTTTAGTGAAGGATTGTTCGGCAACCAGTTCGCCGGACTATTGCTGGCACGCCACGATTTACAACGTCAATCAATGTTTTGGATTTACCGCCGATTCGCCCGCCCTGATTGACGCCCTGCCATCTGACGCTGCAATTGCCGATCGCTAGGAGAGTGTTCCGTGGTTGATTATTGTACCATTGCCGTTGCCAAGTCGATTTCCGACTATCAGGCATATCGCATTAGTCCCGACGACACCAACCGACTGGCGATTGTCTTCGACCCCGATATTGCCAATACCTCCCTCGCCGTTTGCATTGAAATTTTCGATGTCGGCGGCAAAACGCCCTCCAACCGCCATCAATTTGCGGTGGAAATGTTTTTTATCCTGCGCGGGGAAGGGGAAGCCACTTGCGATGGTAAAATTGTTCCGATTCGGGCTGGAGATAGCTTGCTCGTTCCGCCCACGGGAATCCACGAGATTCGCAACACTGGCTCGACCCGACTTTACGCCCTGTGTATCATGGTGCCGAATGAAGATTTTATCGAGTTAATTCGCAGCGGAACGCCCGTGGAATTAGACGAGGAGGATGTTCGCGTGTTGCGGCGATCGCGGGGTTCAGTGACTTCGCCAGAACCGTTATTGAATTAATCTAACATGGAGCGCGTTGTTATTACCGCGATCGCCCTAGCGATTCCCGCCTTTGTCTACAGTTGGCTGGTGCAAACGATCGATCGCTACGAAAAAGAACCCGTCCGTTACTTGCTCGGGGCGTTTGCTTGGGGCGCGGTTCCGGCGATTGTTTTAGCCTTAATTGCCCAAATCATTCTATCAGTTCCGATCGCCTCGGTGCTGGGAGCGCAAACGTTTGAAAGCCAACTCACTCAAGCCGCGATTGCAGCTCCGGTGACGGAAGAAATCGTTAAAGGGATAGCGGTTTGGTTTCTCTATCTCAAACGCCGCCACGAGTTCGACGGGTGGGTGGATGGGATTGTCTACGGGGCGATGGCAGGGTTTGGTTTTGCTTATGTCGAAAATATTTTTTATTTAATGTCAAAGACTTCAACTTGGGAAGAATGGCTGAGTCTCTATGTCGTGCGAGCGATCGTGTTTGGCGGCTTGCACGGATTCTGGACGGCGTTGGTAGGGATCGGGTTTGGCATTGCCCGCTATCGGCACGATTCGCGGTTGAAGGTCGGCGCGATCGCCCTGGGGCTGATTTTCGCGATCGCCGGTCATTTAATCCACAATGGCGCAATTTCCATGATTCAAGTCACGAGTGGCGCGACTTTGCCAATTGCCTTATTTAACTATTTCATCCTGGCGATCGTCATGTTGCTGCTGTGGTTTGTGGCGGGTTACCTGGATCGGCGGCGGTTGCGCCTCGGGTTGAAAGAGGAGGTGCCCAATGTGATTTCGCCGCGAGACTACGACGCCCTGTGTTCCATCCGCTCGAATCGGTGGGGATTGGTGGGGATGAATCCCAGACAGCGACGGGCTTTCGTGCAAGCGGCGGCGGAGTTGGCGCAGAAAAAAATGCAGCTTCGCACGATGGGAGATGAGGAAGGGAATCAGCTCGAAATCGCTCGCTTGCGGGACGAGTTGCAACAATTGGGCGATCGCGCCTAAAAACCTGTAGCACGGTCGCCGCGCAAAGGGAACGAACCGTGCTATGAGAAGATGCAACCTGATGGCAGTTATTCTCAATTATATCTCGAAAATGGTAATTGAGCGTACCTA
>CAYQUF010000073.1:0-18391 GCA_964420595.1 uncultured bacterium | reverse complement strand
AGTGAAAATCGTGAAGCACCACCATCTCAAAGCCACCCCCCAAACCGTCCATCTCGGCGGATTTTCGCCCAACCTCGTTCCCGCCCTCCAAATCGACTCGGGCGATCGCGTGGACGTGGAAACCTATACGGGATATTACCTGTGCGATCGCGCGCCCAATGAATTTCTCACGCCAGAATTACTCGACATTTACCGCCACCTTCCCCCCGACCGCAAGGTGGGAGACGGGCCGCATTTGCTCACCGGTCCGATTCAGGTGCGAGACGCCCGACCGGGAGACGTGTTAGAAATCAAGTTAGAGGCGATCGCGCCGCGACTGGCGATGGGATTTAACGCGATTCGGTCGGGATGGGGGGCACTCCCGCAACGGTTCGAGCGATCGCATTTGGAGTTTTTACCGCTGGATTTAGACGCTGGGGTTGCCGAATTTCCCGCCAACAGCGGCATCCGCGTTCCATTACACCCCTTTTTCGGCATTCTCGGGGTCGCCACGGACGACCTCAACCGCTCCTCCGTCCCACCGGGGGTTTACGGCGGAAATTTGGACAATCGGGAATTGCAAGCCGGATCGCGCATTTTTCTCCCCGTATTTCGTCCCGGTGCCTTATTTTCCATCGGCGACGGACACGCCGCACAAGGAGATGGCGAGGTGAATGTCACGGCGATTGAAACGTCGATGAACGGAACAATTCAAATTCAATTGCGGCGGGATTTGTCGTTCGACGCTCCCTTTGCCGAAACGCCAACAGATTTGATTGTAATGGGATTTGCGCCGACGTTAGACGAAGCTTTCGAGCAAGCGTTAACTCGCGCGATCGCCTTTTTCACTCAGTTTACGTCATTGAGCGATCGCCAGGCATACACCCTCTGTTCCCTGGCGGTCAATTTTCGGATTACGCAGGTGGTGAATCGCCCCAACAAAGGGGTACACGGGTTAATTCCAAAATCGATTTTACCCGACCTTCAATGGTCGGTCTAAGAGTGCTGGGTTGAGTGGGAAACGTGGGAAATGGGCAGTTCGATCGCGAATTCCGTCCCCCCTTCGGGAAACGACGTACAGGCGATCGTGCCCCCATGTTTCTCGACGATAATTTGATAGCTAATCGACATTCCCAATCCCGTCCCTTTTCCCACGGGTTTCGTAGTAAAAAATGGATTGAAAATCTTCTGGCGAATTTTATCGGGAATGCCCGGTCCGTTATCGCGAATGCGGATTTCCACCGTTTGGCGATCTGGAATTAACTGCGTGGCAATGGT
Source organism: uncultured bacterium (assembly GCA_964420595.1). Lineage (GTDB taxonomy): Bacteria > Cyanobacteriota > Cyanobacteriia > Cyanobacteriales > Geitlerinemataceae > CAYQUF01. The sequence continues at coordinate 17,134 of CAYQUF010000073.1, read as the reverse complement.
AATGCGATCGCGCCGTTCCCGTTTGACTTCCTCCGACAGCACTTTCCGATAGTCTTCAAGGGCATCGATCGCGTTGGCTAAAACATTCATAAAAACCTGGTTGATCGGACCGGGATAGCATTCGACCATCGGCACGTCGCCATATTGTTTCTCGATCTCGATTTGCGGTCGATCTGCCTTGGGTTTGATCCGGTTTTGCAAGATCATTAACGTGCTATCGATTCCCTGATGAATATCGACGGTTTTGTATTCGGATTCGTCGCTGCGAGAGAAGTTGCGCAAAGACTTGACAATTTCTTGAATGCGATTGGCTCCGACTTGCATCGAACGAATTAATTGAGGCAAATCTTCCAGCAAAAAGTCGAGTTCGACGGTATCGATCAGTTCCGCGACCGATTCGACGGGTTCGGGATAGGCATCTCGGTAGGCGCGAATGACTTCCAAGACATCGTTGACGTAATCGCTGGCGTGGAGCGAATTCCCGTAGACAAAACTGACGGGATTGTTAATTTCGTGGGCAATTCCCGCAACCAATTGCCCCAAACTCGACAGTTTCTCGCTCTGCACCAACTGCATTTGAGTCTGTTGCAAGTCGTGTAACGTTTTTTCTAAATCTCGGGTCTTTTGGCGCAATTTTAACTCGGCACGCTTGCGATCGGTAATGCTCATTCCCGCACCGCGAAAGCCGATAATATCTCCGGTTTCGTCGAATAGCGGTACGCCGTTGACCTGCTCCCAAACTATTTCGCCCGATGGTAAAATGTCGCGATGTTCTAGGGTAAAATTTTGGCGGTGCTGGCGGGCATTTTCGACGATCGCCTTAACATGGGGAATATCTTCCTCGGGCATAAATTCAAACGGCGTGTGTCCGATCGACTCGTCTGGCGGATATCCTTTCACGTCCTTCGATCGCTCGGTGACAAACGTGTAAATACCTTGTGAGTCAATTTCCCAAATATACTCGCCTGCGGCTTCGCTAACATCGCGAAATCGTCCCTCGCTCTGGCGCAATTGTTGTTCGGTCATGAGGCGATCGCTAATGTCTCGGCTCACCGTGGCAAAATAGATCGGTTGCTGCGTGTCGGGATGGTCGATCGCGAAGAGAGTATAATCAATCGGGATGATTTCGCCGGTTTGAAAGTGTCGAAATCGAAATTCGCTGCGCCAATACCCGGTTTTTAAAAGGGTTGGAAAAACAGTCGAATCGATAAACTCTCGATCTTCGGGAAAGTGATAGTCGTATACTGCAAACGATCGCGCCTCGTCTAAGTCGTTCAATCCCACAATGTTCAATCCAGATTGGTTCACGTATAAAGTGCGACCGGACACATCGCAAATCCCGATAAAATCGCTACTATTTTCAATGATTGCCGTAAATTTTTCCTGTTCGGCAGCCGCTTGTTTGGCATCGGTAACATCGCGAACGGTGGCGTAAATTAAATGATTGTCTACATCGGGAATGGCATTCCAAGACAGCCATTTATAAGACCCATCCCGACAGCGATATCGATTCTCGAACGCAGATAGGGTTTCTCCAGTTGAAACGCGCTCGACTTGGACAATGGTTCGATCGCGATCGTCGGGGTGAACGAAATCGATTAACGGCGTATTGAATAAGGTGGTGCGCGCGTATCCCAAACTCTTTTCTACCGCCGGATTAACTTGTTTGAGATACCCGTCGAATCCGATAACGCAAAGCATATCGATGCTCAATCCAAACAGGCGATCGCGCTCTTGTTCGGCTTGTTTGCGATCGCTAATATCGCTAGCAATTCCATCGATGCGAACGATATGTCCCGCCTCGTTGCGAATGGCATAAGCGCGATCGCGAATCCAACGAATCTCGCCGTCCGGTCGCACAATTCGATAGTCTAATTCTTTCGACCCATATTGAAACAAGAGCTGGTGAGATTGCTCCACCAAGGAGCGATCGTCGGGATGCACCACATCGAGCCACAGGTTCGGATTTTGGAAAAATTCAGCCGCACGCCGGTCGTACACCCGCTCCACTGCATCGTTCATATAGGTCAGTGCGAGGGGATCGACCGACATCGACCACACGACGTCTTGCAGCGAATTGAGAATGCTGTGCAACCACTGCTCGCTCTGGTGCAATTGCTCGGTGCGCCGTTCGACCCGGTCTTCGAGTTGCTTGCGCATGTCGATGGGTTTCAAACACACGAGCAGTTCGTCCTCAATCGGCGAGATCCGCACTTCCACCCACGAGTCCAAGACCGTGAAAAAGACTTCACAAAACACGCAAACGTCGTGAGTTTTGGCGTAGTGCAACTGTTCGTGCAAATCCGATTCGGCAATTTCGGGTAAAGCTTGCCAAATGGGACGTTCGAGCAACTGCGACGGCGATTTTCGCAACAGGTGCGCGGCGAGGGTGTTGAGATAGGTCAGACGCCAATCGCGATCGAGGACGATGGCAGCTTCGCTAAATCCGGCTAAAATGGCGTGCAAGCGTTGGTTTTCGCGGCGGAGCGAGGCTTCCGATTGCTGGCATTGGCGGAGTCGATCCTGGGTGAGATAGAGGGTTTGCGCTAAGGTGCGATCGTTGGACATAAGACAGTCGATGGGCAATTCTGATTGAGATCGACAAACTTTTCTAACAATTGGGAGGATGCGTCCGGACTGGCAACGCGATCGGAGTAGCGAACAGCAGCAAGATGCACCGATACGAACGGGTTAGAGGCTCGTGGCAGTCTGGATAATTTAATATTATAGCAAGGTTAAATCCAAAACTAAATAGAAAATAAATTTACAGATCGCCCTCATTTTAAATTAATTTCGATAGCGTTCGACTAGGTCTAAAATTTCTTTTTCCTGATATCCTTTTGCCATTTGATGCAAGAGTTGAGAAAAGGGACTCAAGCTGCGATCGCGTTGTTCGAGTTCCCGTGCTTTCTCGACAATTCGCTTCAAACTGCCCCGCATGGCGAGGTCGTATAAAACTTCGAGATCTTCGGGAGGCGGCGGGATTAAATCGGCAGATCCGTCGGCGATCGCGCTCGGTTCGGAGTTGCGGTTGAGTTGGGGCAATTCGGCGGTATCAATCCACTCTAAATCCAGGCATTGTCCCAAGGCACTCATAAGTTCGCTTTCGCGAATGGGTTTGGCAATAAACGAGTTGCACCCCACTTCCAATCCCTTGCGGCGATCGGCTTCAAACACGCTTGCCGAGGTAATGATAATCGGCAATTGTTTGAATTCCGGTCGTTCTCGAATCTGGCGAATCATTTCAAACCCGTCTAGCACGGGCATGACCAAATCGGTAATAATAACATCGGGACGCATCGACCGGATTGTTTCTAAGGCGATCGCCCCATTTTCAGCTTCAAAAATTTCAAATCCCAGCGGCGAGAGCAAATCGGTAATAATGCAGCGGTTGGCAGACTTGTCATCGACGACGAGGATTTTGCGTCGCTTGCCGCGATAGCCTTGAATTTGCGTGGGTTCTGTGTCTGCCGTACTTGACAGCCATTCTTGACCTTGAGCGAGGGTCACGTCAAACCAAAAAATGCTGCCCTCATTCGGTTGGGTTTTAACGTTGATTTTAGCCCCCATTAATTGAACGATTTGCTGCCCGATCGCCAATCCCAATCCCGTTCCCTCCGATTGCCGATCGCGATCGCCCACTTGCTCGAACGGACGGAAAATTTGCTCGACTTGTTCTGCTTCCATTCCCGTGCCCGTATCTTCGATTTGAAAGCGCAATTCCACCCGCTCGTCGGGTAGGGGTTCGATTTCCGACACTGTAAACGTGACGCCGCCGCGATCGGTAAATTTAATTGCATTTCCCAATAAATTCAACAACACTTGTCGCAATCGCTTGTCATCGGCGTAAATCGCCACGGGAAGGCGCGGATCGAAATGATAGTGGAAACTAATATTCTTCTGGTTCGCTTTAATGCGGCACATCTCGACGACGCTGGTTAAAAAGTTGCGGAAATGGAAATTGCGCGGCAGCAATTCCAGTTTGCGCGCTTCAATTTTGGACAAATCCAGTACGTCGTTAATCAGGGTGAGCAAATGATTGCCGCATTGATAGATAATTTCGACGCCGTTGCGATCGCTCTCGCCGAGACTTTGCGATCGCTTCAGGATCTGAGCGTACCCTAAAATCCCGTTGAGCGGCGTGCGCAATTCGTGGCTCATGTTGGAGATAAATTCGCTCTTGGCGCGATTGGCAGTATCGGCAGCTTCTTTGGCGCGTTGGAGTTCGACTTCGACTTGTTTGCGCGAGGTAATGTCGGTGTGGGATCCCGTCATGCGCACGGGGTTTCCCGCCTCATCCCACAACGCCTGTCCGCGATCTAAAAACCACTTGTAACTGCCGTCTTTGCACTGACGGCGATATTCGATCGCGTAATGGGGGGTTTTGCCTGCGAGGTGATCGTGAAAGGCTGCCATCACCGCTTCGCAATCGTCGGGGTGGATGCGATTCGTCCATTCTTCCAACCGAGATTCGAGTTCGTCCTCGCGGTAGCCGAGCATTTCCTTGCACCGAGGCGAAACAAACAGTTCTCCGGTGGCAAAGTTAATGTCCCAAATGCCGTCGTGATTGCCTTTGAGTGCCAATTGCCAGCGTTCTTCGCTCTTGCGCAGTTCTTCTTCGGCGCGTTTGCGATCGGTGATGTCGGTTCCCACCGATAAAATTTCGGTGACGTTCCCCGCTTCGTCGAAAATCGGTTGGTTCGACCACGCAATCCACACGCGATCGCCGTTGCGGCGGATATTTTCGTTTTCGTTGACCCGATAGCGATCGACTTGGCTGCTGATTTGGGCAATTAAGGCTTGCAAGTCGCGTCCGGCGGAGTCGGTTTCGGGAACGAGCGTGCCGATGACCGAGCGACCGAGCAGTTCTTGCAGTTCGTAACCGAAGAAGCGACAGGCGTAATCGTTGATAAAGGTGATGCGACCGCTGACGTCCCAGCGCACGATCGAGCAATTAGCCGCTTGTACCAAAGTTCGATATTTAGATTCGCTGACTCGCAAGGCATCTTCGGCGTGTTTGCGATCGCTAATATCGATAATAAACCCTTCGATCGCGATTAACTCCCCCTCATCGGAAAAGACGCCGCACCCGTTTTCGAGTACCCATTTCACCTCCCCCGACCGACAGACAATGCGATAGCCGATGCGGAAAGGGTGTTTGGCATCGAGCGCGGCGCTGACCCGTTCCCGGTTGCGATCGCGATCGGCGGCGTGAACCAGTCGGTCGAGGGTGATTTCCCGCTTGTCTAGCAAGGCATCGGGCGAGTATCCGGTCAGTTCCAAACAGCCGTCGCTGACAAACGTTAGCGTCCAATCCGCATCGTTGAGACAGCGATATGCCATCCCCATCAAGTTGCTCAACAGGGTGGCGAGTTGGCGTTGGCTTTCCCGCGATTCGGACTCGGCTTGGCGGCGTTCGCGAATTTCTTGTTCGAGTTTGGCGGTGCGATCGCTGACTTTGCGTTCGAGGGATTTGGAATAGTCTTCGAGCTGCGATCGCGATTGTTGCAACTCCCGCGTCATCTGGTTGAATGAGGTCGCCAGGGTTTCTAATTCCACCACGCCGTTGGCTTTCACCGGCTGGGCAAAGTTTCCCCGCGCGATCGCCTGCGAGGCAGCGGCTAACTGCAAGATCGGACGCGCCAAGCGCCGAGAGGTAAAAATCCCGAGGACAATGGCAACGATAGATGCCACGCCGCACAGGACAATGGTGTTGCGGGTATTCTCGCGAATTTGGGCGTTAAAATCGGAAGCGGGAATGACCACGGCAATTTCCCAATTCAAGCCGCGATCGTCGCGAAACGGGGTAACTTGCAAGAAGTGGAGCTGTTCGTCTACGTAAAAGTCAAACTGCTGTTGCTTGAAAAATTGACTTAAATCATCAATTTGTTGTAATAATTGGGTTGATGCCGCTTTTATAAATTGGGTTTGACTCTCCCAAAGGCTCACGCGCACAGCAGTTTCGCCATCTGCACTGGTTCGATAGGGCAATTCGGCGGGATCGGAAGTGGCAATGAGGGTGCCGTCTGGCTCGAAAATAAAGGCGTGTCCGTGTTGGGAAATTTCGAGTTGTTGCAAGTAGCCCGAGAGTTCGCCGAGATCGACAATGGCGTAGAAGACGCCCACTGCACTGCCATTGCGCCGGACGGGGTGCGCGGCGACCAGATGTAAGTGCGCCGGACGCGCGGGGGACACTTCGATATCGCCCCAGATCGTCCGGTCTTGTTCGGAGGCGATCGCCTGACGATACCAAGTTCGCTGTTGGGGATTGTAATCGGAGAGAGTAGCAGTGCGTTCGGCGCGATCGCCCTCGGGAGTGAGGCGATAAACGTCGGCTTCCGGACGCCAGTTCAATTGCTCGATCGCGTGCCAATCGCCGTCGTGATGCCGCCGCAGGGCGATCGCATCGCCGGTTTCGCTGGCAAACCCAATGGCGGAAATCCTTTCAAACATCAACAACTGCTCGAAAAAATGCGCTTCCAGGCGATCGAGATCCGCCGCCGACAATTCCCCCAATCGCACGTTCGTAGCGTTAATGCGGTCGATCAGGGCGGGTTGTTCCAAATAGCTTTCGAGCTTGCGAGTCGTGGACTGGCTCACCTGCGACTGTAACTGGCGAGCCAAATCGCGGACGATCGCCTCGCCGTTGCGCGCCGCCAGCCATCCTGTCAGTCCGACGGCGGCAAAAACTTGCAGTAAAAACGGCAACACCAACACCCAGCGCAGGGAGATCTTGACCGAGAAGCGGGTCAACTTGCAGTTTGGAACAACCATAGGATAGGGATGCGCGGGTAATTCAGTTCGGGGAGCACTTCGACGATCTCAAACTCGGGAGCGGACAAACTCCGTCACTCCGAAGACGCTCAGGCGCGATCGCGTTGGCGTCCGGTGCCGGAGAACGGGGTCAAACGGACAAGTCTTAAATTTTTATTAGAAAAACCAAAAGTTATTGTCTATTATACTTCCCCGATTCGACTGGATTAAATATTAATGTTGTAGAGTTAAACTAAACTTAAACTTTTGCCATCGCGAGGAATTGAGCCGGATCGGCTCGAAGCGATCGCGCCAATGCTCAAGCTGGGGTGACGTAGTAGAGAGCCTCGGTTATAGTGGTTCCGACCCGCTCGCGGACGGTTACGCCAGCATGATGGCACGGGGACGCGACACCCCGGTCATGCTCGACGCCGACGGAACAGGGGTTATCTGGTGCATTGCGACTTCTAACTGATTAGGGCGATCGCATTTCGGCACGATCGCCCTCTCGTTCGCCTATTCGATCCGTACAAACTCTCTCACTAGGAACGCAATAATGTCTGTTAAAAAAGTCACAATTGCCGCTGGCATTGGTATTTTTGGTTTGAGCGCGATCGGGATGTCTCAACCCGCGATCGCGGCGAGTTTCAGTCCCGACAACTGGGAAACGTTTGGCGATGTCGAATTGCTCGGCGATGGCGCGAATCTTTCGACCAATGCTTTGTTTGGAGATGATTTCAGTTTTGGGGACGATACGGAGTTTAACTTTTCGGGCAACCCCGCTAATTTCGTTGGCTTCCCCGGCGCGCTAGAAGACTTTTTGGGATTAGAAATTGGCGCGTTAGACATGGGTGGATTTGCCTTTCAAGGATCGGCGCTCAAACAAACTTTTGAAGTCGAGGCGGGAGATACGTTCGGTTTCGATTGGAATTTTCTCACCAATCAAGATTTCATTGCCTTCCCCGACTATTCGTTTATTACTATCGACGATACGGTGACCAAACTCGCCGATATTGTTGATGCTACCCTTCCCTCCGATCCGTACCAATTTGAAACGGGAGTTGGCAATTTTAGCTATACGTTCGAGAATGCAGGAACTTACACCGTCGGTCTAGGCGCGGTCGATATCAACGATTTTGATACGTCTTCGGCGCTGTCGGTTAGCAACGTGGCGATCGCGAGCGCTCCCGACGAATCCGTTCCGGAACCGAGTGCAGTGTTGGCACTCTTGGCGGTTGGACTGTTGGGATTGCGCCAAAAGTTCAAATAATATTCGATTGAATTTCCAGGCGGGTATAGATGGGTTCAAATTTTCGACCGTCGTACCCGAACTTGCCGACCTTCTCTTACAACAGGGACGCATTCTCGAAGCGCAAATCGTCTGTCAATCGAGAGAATTGCGATCGCGAGATTTCCAATGTCGCAACCAAATCGCGTGATTGAGAATCAATACCACCACCGCCGCACAACCGCCGAGTATAAAGGCCGATTGCGTCCAACAAGCGATCGCCACAAACACCGCCAACATCCCGATCCATTCAAACTGCGACAGTTGTAACAATAACGGCTGACTCATCGTGACTCGACCGCTCGCACCGGGATTTTCGCGGGTAAAATGCCACAAGGTCAGCAAATTTTTAATGTGACGGCTTGCCACCAAACTAAAATAAATAATCCCCAATCCCATCGCAAATTGGTATGTGTTTTCAGCCGAGGGATCGCCAGTGAGAATTGAAATCCAGGCATAAACGCCAGTCACGATTAACACTAACGCCAGATGGCGCGGACTGAACCAACGCAGGCGATCGATATCTTGTTGAAAGACCGGATTCAGTTCGTAACTGCCAAGTTGAAAATAGCGATCGTAACTGCTGCGTTGGCGCAACACTTTACCCGCCAGCGTTAAATAATAATCGAGTAACATGAGGCAGGGAATTGCCAAAATTTCGAGACGAATCATTGATTTGGTAGGAAACGAGGTTTCAAATCGCTGCGTTTGCGATAGGATAATAACCAACTCGGCGATCGCGCTTAATTATGCTCCACTTTCAATATTCCAGCCTCATCGACGCACCCGTTGAAGTCGTTTGGCACTTTCACGAACGAGCCGACATCTTGCAACTGCTGACCCCACCTTGGCAACCCGTGCAAGTGGTTCGCCGTCAGGGAGGCTTAGAAATCGGTGCGACCAGCGAATTTAACATTTTCCTCGGACCGATTCCAGTGCGATGGCTGGCACGCCATACCGAATGCCAACCCTATTATTTATTTACCGACGAACAAATCGACGGTCCAATGGACTGTTGGACCCACCGCCACCAGTTTGCCACAGAGGAAGGCAAAACGCGACTGACCGACGCGATCGCATTTGTTATTCCCGGCGGTTGGCTCTCGGAAACGCTACTCGGCAATTTTGTTAAAGATCGATTGACCGATATGTTCCGATACAGACACGAAGTCACGAAACGGGAGTGCGAAGATCGTGCAAAACACGGCTGAATTTTATTGCGCCTACTGCGGCGAACCTTGTACCACCTTTATCGATCCGAGTGCGGGAACTCAGCAATCTTACGTAGAAGACTGTCAAGTTTGCTGTCAGCCGAATATTCTCTACGTTCGGATTGATGAAAACACCTTAGCAGTCGAAATCGATACCGCACCAGAAAGTTAATCGATAGACGTATAGGATCGGGACAAAAATTGTGAACTATATCACAGTCAATTGTTTGACCGACGATATAATTAGGCGACACGCAGTTTGCACGTTCACAGGCGTCTACCCTCAACCCAACTATCTATGCGAAATTTTATCATTCTATTTGAAGAAAAAGAAGGAACGAGTCCCTTAGTGCGATTGCTCGATAATTTCAATCGCATTTCCATCGTCCATCAAATCGATAATTCCGGCTGGGAACCCTTCGATACTCATTTTTGCGGTGCGATGCCATTGTCGCGACTCGAACGGTGCTTCGAGTGTCTCTTCAATCGCGATCCGTTGGACATGGAGCGTCTCAATTACTTTTATTCTCAAACGGCGACTAAGCCGTTGGAATGGATCGACAAACACGACGCGATCGGATTTAAAATGCGCTTCCGACCGCCGAAAAGCAATTTCTTGGCGATGGGACACTTCAAAAAATGGAATCGCGCTGTTAGCAAGATCGATGCGCTCAACCATCGCAATCAAGAACGGTTCAAACAGTTGATGCTCGACCGGCTAAGTCGTCTTAACGTGGTTGTATTTTTTGCCGTGCGCCAAGATTTACTGCGTTGGGGATTGTCCAAATATCACGGCGATGGTACTGGAAAGCCAGGACACTTACAATTCAAGCTAGCGAGCGGAAAAATTACCAAGGAAAAAATCGGTAAAATTCACGTCGATTGCGATCGCTTCGATAAAGTCATCCATAAATGCGAACAAAGCCATGTCAATAAGCAAAAATTAATGGCTGAATTTCAGCAAGCCGGTGCCGACGTTTATCCATTACTTTACGAAGACTTTGTTAATAATAAAATCAATTACTTTAAACGGATTTGCAACATTTTAGAACTCGACACTTCCGAATCCGAAATTGAGGCGGCGATCGCGCGAGGAGGCGTATTTAAAAAAGTTCATTCCAATTGCATATCGGAATTTGTCACCAATCACCAAGAAGTGTTAGATCGGTTTGGCGATCGCTTTGTGGATTGGAAAGACCAAAAAATCCAACAAGAATTGCTTGCTCGCTGTTAATGACGCGATCGCAGATCGCTCGTAGGGTGGGCATTTTCGACTGATAGTTCGCTAATTTCACGAACTGAACTCATCAATGCTCGCCTTTCAATATTTTGCTCTCTATCGGATTTTTACCACTCGTAGAACGAGCTTTATCGAGAATTTAGTCAGTCGCGATCGCATGGTGGTTTTACACGTCAGGGAATTCGCTGGCTTGAAGTAATCGTGTTTGCGACCTCTCATCCCCTTCTAAGTTCGCTATTGCAGTTTCGATAGCATTGTACCAAGAGTAACAATGCTCCTAGAAAAGGATGAAGCAGCATTGAATTTAGAACTTATCATGAATTAATTGATGAAGCACCTTATTTGATGAAGTTTCCGGGATTGGTTTTATCCGAGGAAGTTTGGGAAGTGACCGGATCGTCTCCAGCATTTCAACCGTTTAGTCCGGGATATGTTTGGTATACGGAAATGGGAGAACTTAAGTTACAGTCAGAGTCTATCGATCTATTTTCCGAACTCTTTTGACATTCAAATGTAGGTTGGGTTGAGGCACGAAACCCAACATTCCCCAACATTGACAAGTCTTTGCTTGGTGTTACTTCGTCACAGTGACTTTGAAAACGCCATCTTGAACGGAATTATCGCATTTTCCCATTCACCGCCAAAGTTAACAGAAAGGGTAGAGTGCGTTAGGTAGCGGTAATTTTTTGACCAAGACAAGAAAATCAAAAATCCACCATAACGCACCAATTTTTAAGATTATTCCTCCACCTCCAAAGTAACAGACGCCGATCGCCCAAATTCCTCCGGCGCGTATTGCAAATGAACCTCCGCACCGGGCCATTCAAACGTTCCCGGCGTCACCGATCGCACCAGATAATGGAGCTGGTACACCCCCGGACCCAACCGGTCCCCATACGCCGTCACCCGATCGCGATGAATCGTTTGGTAACCAATTTCCCAGCTATCCACCTGCGCCTGAACCGCTGGCGTCGCCGTTTGGAAACTGGTATCCACCGCCTCGAATCCCGCCGGTAACGGGTCGGTAATCACCACGTGGTTCACCGGACGATCGCAAATAATCTCCAACCCGATATCGAACACCCGTCCCGGTTGCACCGAGAGCGACTTATCCGGTTTCGACAGTCCCACCGATTGCAGGATCTCCTCCTCCCCCGCAGGACGGACGTGGCGCGTCACCCGCAAGCCATTGAACCGACCCGGTTGATTTCCCGAGAGGCGATAGGCGTACTCCACCAGATAGTGCAGGGTTCCCCGACCGGATTTCTCCAACACCAGATCCGCCTCACCCTTTGGCAATTGTGGCATTCCCACGCTAATCGAACGGCTGGGATTTTGATAGCCGCGAAACTGCATCGTATCCAGCGCATTTCCCGCCAGAGTCGCAGTTGCAGTGAAATTCGGCGGTTCCGGTTGTTGCTGGCTGTAGGCGACCAACGCCGATAACGCGCGCGCGTTGGCGTAGGTATTTTGCCACGTTCCATCTCGCCGCAAGTCTAGCAAACTCCGCAACAGGCGATCGCGCCATTGGGGATTATCTCCCTGCGCCACCGCTAACTTCAGCATTTCCGCTTGCGCCGTGGTCGCCGAACTCAGCCAACCCCACCGTTGCGGTAAATTCACTGTCGCCGACCGTCCCGTCTCGTAAACCGTTTCTTGCAATTGCGCCAACAGCGATCGCCCTTGTTGTTGAAAATTGGGAAACTTAAAGAGATAGCGCGCCAACTGAATCTGCGCCAAGCGATCCAACTCGCTGCGTTGGTTGTAAATCTGCGCGAGGAAATCATTGCGTCGCTCCCCGAGTGCGTCGAGTGCGATTAACGCTCCCAACCGGACTCGATTTTTACACGATTGCGCCTTGCAGAAATCGTATTTCCCCGGATCGGCGAGAATGGTTTTCAGATACGCGCGGGTTTGCGACACCATTTCCGTCTCCACCGGAATCCCCGCATCCGACGCACTGGCGAGACTTTCCGCCGCATAGGACGTGACAAATGGATCCGAGCGATCGCGACCAGGATAGCTGGAAAATCCCCCATCCGGCTGTTGCAACCGCCGCAACCGCGAAATCGCCGCCGTTCCCTGCTGCATCGGGTTAAACTGGGCAAACGACTGTCCGTATTGCTGTCCGAGTCGTTGCAGGTTCGCCGCGATTTGCAATTGCGACGCCGTCGGTTCCAGGAACGGGAGCGTCTCCCCGTCAAACGTCTGGCGCGCCGGTGCAGTTATTTCGGGAATCAGCGTAGACGCCAGATCCAGCGTCAAACCTCCCACATCCGGAACCACGTTCTCCGCCAGATTCACCGGAATCGCAACCCGGTCCTCCGTCGTCCCCGATTCCACCACGCTTTCAGACGCGCGCAACTGCTTCACCGGAAACGAAATTTCAAACGCATCGGCGAATTGGTTTTGCAACTGCGCCGCAAATCGCACCGTCGCCTCTCCCGTGTCCGCTGCTTCCATCTCGAATCGATAGGCTTGCGTTCCCGACTCGATCCGATCCTGCTGCGACACCGTACCGCCATCGGCGAATTGCACCAAGTTGTCCGACTCGCCGTTAATGTCCACCCGACCGCTGGTGTCAGTGGTATTGGTCAGCGACAGACCCGCCAAAAAGCGATCGCCTTTGCGCGCAAATTGAGGCAAAATGGGATTCGCCATCAGCGGTTTCGTCGTCTTAAACGTCGCCTCGCCATTGCCAAACCGAACGTCTTCGGTGGCTGCAACCGCCATCACCCGCCATTCGGTCAGGTTGTCGGGAAGGGTAAAACTCACCGTCGCCTCGCCGTTGCGATCGGTCACCACCGCACCGTTGTAATACGCCAGCGGCTCGAACTCTGTCCGCAACTGGGTACTCGCGGCTCCCGCTGAGAAACCGCCACCGTATCCCCACCCTTTCTCCAACGGCGAAGACAAGGGAGACAGCACCACGTCAAAGCGATTGTCGCTGAACCGAGTTGCAATTGGCTGTTTGGCGTACACCGTTTCCACCAAATCCGGGGGACGGTATCCCGTCAGTTGCAATACCGCCTCGTTCACCGCCATCACCGTCAGTTGTGCTTGCACCGGATTGCCATTTTCGTCGCGAACTTGCAAGCGAACGGTTTCCTCGCTTCCCGGTTGCACTTCCGGTTGCGCGGGATTCACCGCCACGTCTAAATATTTCTGTTGCAATCCCGTTTCAAACGGCGCAAACCCAATTTTGACCAAATCGTCCACGCGACCGGGTTCCGTGCGTTCCAGGGGGTCTCCCCGACGGACTAACACCGCTTCCACGGCTGCATTGGGAAGCATTTCCGGGGTCACGGTAAATTGCACTTGCGGCGCGCCACCGGTAACGCGGGTGGAGGTGCGATACAATACGCGATCGCGCACCACTGCGAAATAGAGTTCGGCGTCTTCGTATGGCGATTGAACCAACGCCGTCGCCGTGTCTCCCGGCTGATACGTATCCTTATTTAAGGTAACTTCTAAATAATTATCGCGATCGCCTCGGGTTCGCCAACCCACCGCATCGGCTCCCGACACCCAAATCCGCGTATCGGTGGCGCTGGTTTCATCTTTGGCGTTGGCAAAATTGGCACGAATGCGATAGGAACCCGAATCCGTTGGCGTCAGGGAAACCGTTTGCACCCCATCGCGCGATCGCACTTCCACCTCATCCACCGTCTCGTATTGTACCTGGTCGTTCGGTCGAGCGCTCCCTTCCACCACGCGAGTCACGCTACTATAATCCATCTTTTGCAATTCCAGGCGAATCGATTCTCCCGAAAGGACCTCCCCTTGCGGGTTCGTGGCGATAACTTCCACCTCGAATTCTTTCCCCGCATCGGCGACAAAATCCGCTTTCAAGCCAATTAATTGATTGTTGGGAAGTGCGGTAAACGATCGCGAATCGGCGACCGAGAGATTCGACACGTCCGTCACTTCCGCATCCACGCGATAGTTCGTCGCATAGGGTAAATCTTCTTCCAGGCTAAAGCTGAGGCTCGCAGTTCCACTATCGTCCAGCGTCTCGCTCTCTTCTAACACATTACTGGAAATCGACGGACGTTCCTCGGGCCAAAACCACTGGCGACCGAAATTAAACTCGTCCCAACCTTCAGGAGTAAACCGGGTATAGCGTCGCGTCACGTAATAGGTGACCCGTCCCGTGGAAACTGGCGCGCCAAATAGATAATCGCTATCGACCTTGGCGTCTAATTCGTCATTCGCAAACGCAAACTCTCGGTTTAACTCTAAATTGACTTTAAAATTCGGCGGATTGAATTGGGCCACTCGAAACTCCCCAGAAATTTCAACGCCGTTATCCGCTTTGGCTCGCAGGGAATAATTGCCCAAACTCTGGTTTTCATCCAACGGTAATTCCAGGGAAAACGTCCCGAATTCGTTGGTGCTGTAATTTCCGAGAGACGTTTTGTTATCGTCGGGATCGACTAAAGTCACCCCATAGCTATCATTGCTATCGCGCACCAACTCCCCATTTTGCAAGTAATACGCCACAGCGGTAAACTCTGCGGTTTCGCCAGGTTGATATAACTGTCGATCCGAGAAAATCGTCCCCCGCGACACGGGTTGGCTTCCGCTCCATCCCGCATCGATTCCATACCCGTAAGCACCGCTGTAGCGATTGGTGCGAGCAAACGACCAATCCTGGTTTTCCCGCGCGATAACCACCAATTCCGGCGCCGATTCCGAGTCTGGCGCGCACTGGCGCATGGCGGTATTATCGAGCCAAAACATTCCCGATTCGCCTGTATTTCCCGTGGCGCAAGGGGAAGGTTTTGTGTAGGTTTGTGCTTCAGCGCGCGATTGATAAACCTCCACCGTTGCATTCACCGCAGGGGAGCCGTCGGAGAGGTGATTCACCTTCACCAAACCCGTATCGGGAAACCACTGTGCGAACACGCCTAAATCGGTCAATTGCACCATTCCGTAAAAGTCCGGTTCGCGCCATTCCTGACGACCGTCTTGTTCGTAGCGATTGGTGCGTGCTCGAACGCCGTATGCTAGCATTCCGGTGGATTGTCCGAGGCGATCGCGCAAGGGAATTTCAACATTCGTCGTTTCGTTAGGATTGGTTGAAATGGGAAAGGTTTGCCATTGCGACGGTTCGGGAAGTAAACTATAACGGCGATCGCTCGGATAGGCAGAATCTGCAAATACCAGTTCGGTCGGTTCGACTACTTTATAAGCAGCGCGATATTGCGATTCGGGTAAATTCACCGCCGAAATATTCAACGCCAAATCTTGGCTGGCTGGGAAGATATTCGTTCCTGTCGGAGCCCAAAGATCGGGTGCCAAATTGCCCGTTTTATACTCTCGGGTAATGGTTTCGTCGAGGGTTTGTCCGAACTTATCTTCTAATCCCGCTTCAATTTTAATTGTATAGTCCGTATTGGGTTCGAGCGCCCAAGGATTGAGATTGACAAACGGTTCGTCATCGTAAGCGCGAATCAAGGACGGAAATTCCTTCGGTGGCGGCGAAATGCTGATATGTTCGATCGCCGATTCTTCGACTAACCCGTTATTGAATTCTAGCCGAGGGCTACCATTCTCAAATCGACCGAAGGTTCCACCCGCGTCCGGTTTTCCAAAGGATTCAATTTGATTTAACGCCAGCGGCGCATACGTTTTTAAATTGCTAACAAATTTTTTATCGCTAGGAATATTTCCGTTCGCCGGCTGCAACCCCGGCTCGAATTCCAAGCGATAGTTGGTATCCTTCTCCAACTTGCGTTTTGGCGTTAAAACATAGTGCCATTGACGCACGGACGGGTCGAATTGCGCCTGGGGGTCATCCCGTTCCGGTTGTTTCTCGTCTAATTTAACGTTAACCGGGATACGCTTGTCATCGCTTTCTGCAATCAACGCCGCGTGTTGGTTAACCGACTTTAAATCCAATTCGACATTTGAAATAAATTGCAGCGTCGGTTCCAACTCAATCGGATTCGGCGGTGCGTCTTCGCTGGTTCGATATTGCGGGAGATTGGAAAGTTGAATTGTTGGCGTGTGGAACGTCCAAGCGATATCGCGCTCCAAAGTGCGATCGTTTGTATCCGTCAATCCCGCTTTAACGGTTACTTTGACGCGGGTGGCTTCCGGGATGGCTTTGTCCGCTTGAAATCCCACCATGCGGGGAGTGAGAAACCGAAATCGACCGGGGAGTTGCGGGGTTATCTCGAATTTTGCTAATTTATCTTGGCGATCGCTCGATTCGAGGCTTTCGAGGGGAATTAGCGGTTCTTTAAACCGAATCCGAATTTGCGCCAAAGGGTCGGCTGCTTCCACCGGACTAATCTGCTCGATCCAATCCGGCGTTTGCGGGACGCTCAGCGGCGCAACCTGGGGAAGTTGCTGCGACTGCGGCGAAAACCAGTTACACGCGGCGATTCCCCACACCAGGAGTAATCCGACGAGAAACCATTTCCAGGTTTTTGCTAGAATGCGCCGCATGACCGTTCCTCACCACAACATCCCGCACCACAGCGAGCGGGTCTCTTCCCAATTACAACGTGGGGATCGAGGGACGATCCGCGTTTTGTAGCTTTTCTTAACGATTGGGGGCATCTTTTGTAAACTGGCGTACAAAAATTAGATATAAAGTTTGTAGTAAACGCTTTAGCGTTTACCCTGCAACGG